>DUOL01000072.1 GCA_012838875.1 Bacteroidales bacterium
CGCGGCGGCAAAAAAGCGAGCTTGTAAGCTCTTTTTGCCGCCTTGCGTCCCCACGGCTTGTGCCCGCGGACTTGGAACCGGGCGCCGACCCCGAGCATAGCGAGGGGGCACGCCCTAATTAAAATTAAAATTAAAATTATTATTATAAAACTGAAAGATAGAAACCACGAAAATAACCAAAACAGAAAGGTTTATTTTTAAATCCGACTATTTTTGTCGGTGAATAGTGCTAATTTAATGAGCTTTTTTCGTGGCGTTATAGGCAATGACCTCTTCATATTTCCCCATGTCCTGCCAGCTGTCGTCAGAATGGTCGTATGCAACAATTTTATTTTGTGACGCAAGGGTAAGATAGATTTTGGTCAACGAGATTTTTTCATTTTCAGGAATAAGCTCTAATATGTTCGGCGACACGATGTGAATACCGCTAAAAGCCAAATTAATAGGGCTTTGCGTAGGGTTTGTTTCAATTTTCTCGCCTGTTTTAATATTTGTCCACCCGCAAAGCTGCTTGGAGTTTTTATCAAAAATAAAATAGCGAAACGTTTCACGATTTCTAACGGCAAGCGTTGCTAAAGGGGCTTGCTGCAAATGGAAATCGCACATTTTTTGCAAATTGATATTAGAAATAATATCGACATTATAGAGCAAAATGGAGTTCGTATTTTGAAAAAAAGGAGAGGCAAATTTCAGTCCGCCTCCTGTGTCTAACAACTTCTCCGACTCATCGGAAAAATAGATATTGGCATTAAAAGGCTTGTGATTATCAATAAATTGGCGTACTAAATCACTAAAATGATGAATATTGATTACGATATCGGCAATTCCCGCATCGACAAGTTTATTAATTGCATGCTCCAATAGAGTAACACCGTTAATCTCTACTAACGCTTTGGGGCGGTCGGCAGTTAACGGGTAGAGCCTTGTTCCAAGTCCGGCGGCAAAAATCATTCCTTTTAGAGGTAACATCTGTTTTGAATTTTGAGTTTTTAGTTTTTAGTTTTGAGTTATGTGTTTTGAGTTTTGAGTGTGCAAATATTACAATTTTTGTTTTAATTGGGGTATTATTTCATTTTTCCATGACGCGAATACGCCCTCTTCTATTTTTTGTCTTGCGGTTTTAACTAATTCTAGATAAAAATGGAGATTGTGCAAACTTCCTATCATCATACCCAGAATTTCATCGGAAACGTAAAGATGTCGCAGATAGGCTTTTGTATATTCTCTATCTGCGAACAGGGAGCTTTGCGGGTCTATCGGCGTAAAATCGTTTTTCCACTTTTCATTTTTCATATTCATCGTTCCTTCCCAGGTAAAGAGCATACCATTTCTACCGTTACGCGTAGGTAGCACACAGTCGAACATATCGACCCCCATGGCGATACATTCCAATATATTTTGAGGCGTTCCGACTCCCATGAGATAACGAGGTTTATCTTCGGGCAAGACAGAACAAGCAATATCTACGGCATTATACATCTCTTCGACGTAGCCGCACATTCCGCCGATAGCATTTCCTTCACAATTTTGTTCGGCAATAAATTCCGCCGATTGTTTTCTCAAATCCGGAAAAACACTTCCTTGCACAATCGGGAACAAGGCTTGTGAATAGCCATATTTTGGTTCGGTTCGATTAAAGTGTTCACAACAACGCTTAAGCCATTTATGCGTCAAGTGCATAGACCTTTTTGCGTAGCCGATTTCGCACGGATAGGCTGTACATTCATCGAACGCCATAATAATATCTGCTCCGATAGAACGCTGAATATCTATCACTCCTTCCGGACTAAAAAGGTGCTTAGAACCGTCAATATGCGATTGGAACCAGACTCCTTCTTGCGGTTTTATTTTTCTTCGGTGGCTCAATGAAAAAACTTGGAACCCTCCACTGTCGGTCAAAATGGGACGGTCCCAACCGTTAAACTTATGTAAGCCGCCTGCGGCTTCCAGCACTTCTATACCGGGACGTAAATAGAGATGATACGTATTTCCTAAGATAATTTGTGCCTTAACCGCCTCTTTCATATCACGAATATGGACGGCTTTCACGGTTCCGAGCGTCCCGACAGGCATAAAAATAGGTGTTTGAATCTGTCCGTGGTCGGTCGTTAGGACTCCTGAGCGAGCACTACTTTTAATATCTTTTTTTTGAATTTCAAATTTCATCTTGTTTTGTTAGTAAGTCTGTTAGTATTTTAAAGCAAAAATACACTATTTCCTTTTAACTTTAAAATATTTTTGTTCTCTATTTACGGAGTAATGTAATGTCTTACCAAATTTATATTATTTTCATTACGCTTTTGGGGATTACCGTTTTAATAAACATCGGTTTTTACGCTATTCTTTTTTCAAAATTTGCCTTTCACAAAGCTAAAAAAGAGAAGCAATCTCCCCAAGAACCCGTTTCAATAATAGTAGTAGCAAAAAATGAGGCACACCATCTTATTAACTCGCTGCCGCTTTTATTAACTCAACAGTATAATGATTATGAAGTCATTGTTGTCAATGACAACTCCGATGACGAAACGGAAGAAGTTTTAGAAGATTTTAAAAATAGGTATCCGCACTTAAAACCTATTAATCTAAAATCATCGGTAACGACTATTAAGGGCAAGAAATTTCCTCTTTCGTTGGGAATCAGAGTTGCTAAAAACAATATTATAATTCTTACAGAGCCGTATTGCATACAAGTATCGCCTTATTGGTTGCAAAACATGGCAAAACATTACAACCGTAAAACAGAAATCGTATTGGGGTTTGCCAATTACGAGAAAAAGAAAAGTCTCTTTAACGCTATTTTACGTTTTGATGCTCTATATAAGACTATTCAAAATTTCTCTTATGCTTTGATGAAAATTCCGATTGCGGGTGACGGGAAAAATTTAAGTTACTCCAAAGAACTGTTTATAAACCACGGAGGTTTTACCGCTCACAATCATATTTTTTTCGGAGACGATGACCTTTTTATTAATAAAGCAGCAACAAAAGAGAATTGCAAAATTGAATATTCTAAAGATGCAATTATTACGGTAAAATCTAAATTTAACTTTAAATTTTGGCTAAGACAAGAAAAACTAAAGAGTCTTACGCGAAAATTCTACTCTAACAAACATAAATTTCTTTTAACACTTTTTGAATCCTCTTCTCTCCTTTTCTACATTTTTCTCACTATAGCTCTCATTTTCCTTCCCTCGTTATCACTCACTTGGATTATTCCATTGCTCGTTTTCTTTATCCTTAAGTTTGCTATTCAATATCTTATTGTAGGTTTGTCCGTTTCAAAATTGGGCGAAAAGAAATTTATTCCTTATATTTTCGTTTATGATATAGTGTATCTATTTTTGTACTCTTATATTTTGTTGACGGCTAAATGGGGAAAAAACAATAGAAAAAAATGGATGTAAAGAAAAAGATTACCGATAAAGCACAAAGAGATATTCTTTTGGTTACCGATGCTTTGCAAAACGGCAATCAACAGGCGTACGCTCAACTTTTGAAAATTTATCGCGACCCTATTTACTATATGTTGTTAAAACTATGTAACAATCCTTATGATGCTGAAGATTTAACCATCGAAGCATTTGCCAAAGCCTTTAAGAATCTTCATCAATACACAGACGACTTTGCTTTTTCCACGTGGCTATTTCGAATTGCAACGAACAATTGTATTGATTTTCTGAGACGAAAGAACAAGTCTATTCGCTGTTTAGACGATGACATTGAGAATTTTGAAGACCAAAGTACAATTTCAGCACTCGTTTCTACGGAGAACAACCCGGAAGAGTCATATATTGAAAAACAACGCATACGGACGATGCGTTGGGCGGTGGAACAGCTACGTCCAAAATATAAAGAGCTTATTCGCCTACGCTATTTTGAAGAATTTTCTTACGAAGAGATTGCTAATGAGTTGGGAATAAGTATAAATAATGTCAAGATTCAACTTTTTAGGGCTAAAGCCATGCTAACAACGCTGGTAGAAAACTTAAAACATAATATTTAGTTTCCGATTTTTATTGTTCCAATTTAAAAAAGTCGTCATAATTCTTTGGATACCACCCTTTTTCGATTGCTTCTTTTTGAGGGAACATAAAGTAGACCATTTCCGCCTCCGCACAAAGCTCACCCGCCTCATTTATAATCTCGGCAAAAATATAGCACAAATTTCTCTTTATTTCCCTTATCTTTCCACGAACTAACACGGACGATTGTGTAGACTCCAGCTGTTTTCTATATCGCACTTGTAAACGGGAGGTAACTCCGGAACTCTTTCCTTTGATATAAAGTGTCCATGCTCCGATTTCATCGAGAAGGGTCGATTGAATGCCGCCGTGAATAGTTCCCGGATATCCTTCGTACTCTTTGGACGGTTTCCATTCTGCTTGCACATAGTCTCCCTCCTCAAAAAAATGCAACCGCAAGCCAATCTCATTAGTAGGCGAACAAGCGAAGCAGTGATAGTCATCTTTAGCAAAGACATTATTAATATAACGACGAATCGGTTTTTCCATAATTTTACATTTGTTTTAAATTGATTATTTTAATAAAATAAATAGCCCGTCATCGTAAATTTCATTTTTTCATATCATTTAAACAACTCTATTACAAAGAGTTAAAAATATGGCGTACAGAATATTTATCTATGCAAAGATAAAATAAAATGTAATAATTAAAAAAAACGTTAATTCGTTGATTTTACATTTTTTTTTCAAGCAAAAAATGTATATTTGCAACGAATAATCATTCTGATGCTGATTAGTCAATACAATTAATATCAATGAGATACACTCCCTTATCACAAGAATTTTATCGTCTGAACCGTCAAAATGTTATCAATGAAATTTCAGAAAACTCAATTGTTGTTCTAACCTCTGAAGATGAATATCCGCGTTCCGGCGATACCACACACCCATTCCGTCAAAATTCCAACCTGCTCTATTTATGCGGGATAGACCAAGAAGAGACGACATTAATATTAGCTCCGTGGCACCCTAATCCTGCCTATCGAGAGATGATTTTTGTTAAGAATCCCACACCCGAAATGATTGTGTGGTACGGACATCGTTTAAGTAAAGACGAAGTTCGTCAAATTTCCGGAATTGATACGGTTTTTTACAATGAAGAACTTCCTGCTATTTTACATGACGTTATTATAAATGCCAAGAATATCTATTTACACATACCTGAATATCCACGTTTAAAGATTGATTTTCCAACTCAAGAGATACGCTTAGCTGAAAGATTAAAACGTGAATATCCACTTCACCAATTTTGCAGATTAGCTCCTATTCTTTATCCATTGCGTGCCGTGAAACATGCTGAAGAGTTAAAGGCACTTAAAACGGCTTGTGATATCACGCAGAAAGCCTTCACACGTGCCCTTAAAAGCATTAAACCCGGAAAATTCGAATATGAAATTGAGGCTGAATTGATATATGAAATGATAAGGAATGGTGCGTCAGGGCACTCTTTTGCTCCGATTGTAGCGTCAGGAAAAGACACCTGCATCTTGCATTACATAAAGAATGACAAACAGATGCAAGACGGAGATTTGCTACTACTTGATTTCGGAGCCGAATATGCCAACTATGCAGGCGATGCCACCCGTACCGTACCCGTGAACGGAAAATTTTCCCCACGACAAAAACAGGTTTATCAAGCTGTTCTCAGCATTTACAAAGAGACTATTCCTCTCTTTAAACCTGGAATGAACATTCATAAAATCAACGATTTTGTTTTCAAAAGAATGGATGAAGAGTTGATTAAGTTAGGACTTTATACCGAAGCCGATGTAAAAGCCCAATCAAGCTCAGCACCTCTTTTTAAACGCTATTATATGCACAATACAAGTCATTTCATCGGCATGGATGTTCACGATGTAGGGCAACGAGATTGGACATTCCAGCCCGGCATGGTACTGAGTTGCGAACCCGGCATCTACATTGCCGAAGAAGGAATTGGCGTAAGGATAGAGACAGATGTCGTAGTGGGTGAACAAAGTATTGATTTAATGGCAGATATGCCTCTGGAAATTGAAGAAATAGAAGAATTAATGAGCAATAAATCTCATATTTAAGCTAAATAAAAAATTTTATGAAAAGTAATTCAATTTTTTCCTTTTTACTTCCGAAAGAGAGTAAATTTTTCCCTTTAATTAATCATATTGGGGAACTCAACAAGAATGCTTCGTCCACACTTGTTAAGTTTATCACCTGTGACGACAAGCAAAAAATGCAAGATCTCTACTTTGAGATTAAGGGCTATGAAAGGGAAGCCGATGAGGTATTAAATGTAATTTTTGATGAATTGAATATTACATTTATCACCCCTTTTGACCGTGAAGATATCCACGAACTGTGCGAACGTCTTGATGATATGCTGGATAATATCAACTCTGCTTCCAAACGCGTTTTGCTTTTTCAACCGAAATCTATCCCGAATAGTGCGTTAGAATTATGTAAAATTATAGCAGACTGTGGTGATTCTATTTACATTGCTCTTAAAGAATTGAAAACGATGAATAAAAAACCGGCAGTAGCTCTCGAACAGACTGAAAAGCTACACCAATTTGAACGCAAAGCCGATGAAGTGTACGAACAATATATTAAACACCTTTTTGAAGTAGAGCAAGATTCTATCGAACTATTCAAAATCAAGGAGATTATGCAGGAATTTGAACGAACAACAGATGCTGCAAATGCTGTCGGTAAAATTATCAAAACCATGATTGTAAAATACGCTTAATAAATAATGACTCTACTAATCATCATCATAGTTATAGCACTAATTTTTGACTTCATCAATGGGTTTCATGATGCAGCCAATTCTATTGCTACGGTAGTATTTACCAAAGTGCTTACGCCTGTACAGGCTGTTTTGTGGGCGGCTTTTTTTAATTTTGTCGCCTTTTTTATTGCAAAATATATCATCGGCGAATTTGGTATTGCCGACACTGTTTCAAAAACAGTATTACCGCAATTTATCACCCACCATGTGATTTTAGCGGGGTTGATTGCCGCCATTACGTGGAACTTGCTTACATGGTACTTGGGGATTCCCTCCTCCTCTTCCCACACGCTCATCGGAGGATTTGCCGGTGCCGCCATCGCCGCTTCCGGTTTCCAAGCTATACATGTCGGCGTTATTACATTGATAATTGCTTTTATATTTGCCGCCCCGATTATTGGATTGATTGCAGGAACACTTGTCTCATCTTTAACACTACACATTGCACGAAAAGCTAAACCACACCGCGCCGACAAATGGTTTAAACGTTTACAACTCGTCTCCTCCGCCTTATTAAGCATCGGACATGGTCTTAATGATTCTCAAAAAGTAATGGGAATTATTGGTGCCGCTCTTATTGCTTTCAATGCCGAATATGCGGGTGAAATTCCTCATTGGTTACAACTTACAGATATCCATGATATGCACGATTGGGTTCCTTTTTCTTGCTTTACGGCTATCGCCTTAGGAACAACAGCAGGAGGGTGGAAAATTATTAAAACAGTAGGAGGTAAAATAACGAAAATAACTCCGGTAGAAGGATTCGCCTCTCAGTTGGCTGCATCTATAACCCTCTCAATTTCGGAAACTCTTAAAGTTCCCGTAAGTACTACACACGTTATTACCGGTAGTATTATGGGCGTAGGTGCTGTAAAACGACTATCCGCAGTACGTTGGGGGATTACTATTAACCTTGTTTGGGCATGGGTACTCACAATTCCCGTGAGTATCATCTTCGGAATAATCTCATACTACATTTTTTCAATTTTCTTGTAACGATTAATTGAAAAAAAATCCATTCTATTTTTTTTAAGATATTTTTTTTAAAATTGTGAAAAACATATCAAAATTAATTGTATTTTTGCACCCAATTTCATTTTGAATAAAGTATAGGGAAGCGAGAGGGAAGTAAATAATTGAAATTAAAATAAATAGAACTGAACAAAGAGTAGAATTTAAGAAATAAACCCATGGGAGTAAGAAGAAAAAGATTAGCAGCAGAAGCACGAAAAGAGTCAAAAAAGAATATATACATGGCTCGTTTAATGAATAACCCTACATCACCTCGTAAAACACGACTCGTAGCTGATATGGTTAGAGGGAAAGATGTAGATTATGCTTTAAATGTATTGAAACACAATAATAGAGAGTCGGCAGAAAAGATTTTTAAACTCTTAAAATCAGCTATCGCTAACTGGCAAACCAAAAATGAAGGTGTAAGATTAGAGGATGCTCAATTGTACATAAAAACAATTACGGTTGATGGTGGTAGAATGCTTAAACGTATTCGTACTGCTCCGCAAGGAAGAGCAAACAGAATAAGAAAACGCTCAAATCACATTACCATCATTCTCGGTGATAGAAATGCCAATATGGATATTGATATAAATGATAATAATATAATAGAAGAAACTGAAAACATTAAATAAATTTTAGCATGGGGCAAAAAGTTAATCCAATAGGTTTAAGATTAGGAATTATTAGAAGCTGGGATTCTAATTGGTACGGTGGAAAAAATTTCGCTGATAAAATAGTTGAAGACGACAAAATCAGAAGATATTTGAATGCTCGTTTATATAAAGCCGGCATATCAAAAATTTATATAGAGAGAACACTTAAGCTTGTTACAGTTACTATCCACACCGCTCGTCCGGGTCTTATTATAGGAAAAGGAGGAACTGAAGTTGATAAACTGAAAGAAGAGTTGAAAAAAATTACTAATAAAGAGATACAAATTAATATCTCCGAAGTAAAACGCCCTGATTTAGATGCTGTACTGATTGCTCAAAATATTGCAAAACAGATAGAGGGTAGGATTTCGTACAGAAAAGCTATTAAAACTGCCATTGCTTCTACAATGCGAGCAAATGCAGAAGGGATAAAAGTTTCCATCTCCGGTCGTTTGGGAGGTGCTGAAATGGCAAGAACAGAGCATTTTAAAGAAGGAAGAACTCCATTACATACTCTACGTGCAGATATTGATTATGCTAAAGCCGAAGCTCATACGACCTACGGTCGAATCGGTCTCAAAGTATGGATATGTAGAGGTTTAGTTTATGGCAAAAAAGATTTGTTTAACTTGGCAGACAGTGGAAAAGATGCTAAAGGAGCCGGTGGAAGAAGACCTCCAAGAAGAGTAAGAGCCGAAAAGAATAGATAATATTGAATAAAGTAGAAAACAATATAAATATATAGCGATGTTACAACCAAAAAAGACGAAATACAGAAGACCGCAAAAGGGGAGAATGAAAAATATCACCAAACGTGGAAGTGAGATAGCTTTCGGGTCGTTTGCCATTAAGACGTTGGAACAACAGTGGATAACCGGTAGACAGATTGAAGCGGCACGACAAGCCATTACACGTTACATGAAACGTGAAGGACAGTTGTGGATACGTATTTTCCCGGACAAACCAATTACTAAAAAACCTGCCGAAGTTCGTATGGGTAAAGGTAAAGGTTCGCCCGAGTTATTTGTTGCTCGCGTTAGTCCCGGTAGAATTTTATTTGAAGCTGACGGCGTTCCCTTCGAAGTTGCAAAAGAAGCCCTTCGCTTAGGAGCTCAAAAATTACCCGTAGCTACAAAATTTGTTGTTAGAAGAGATTATTCCGAAGAAATATAATAGAGATGAAACAAAAAGTTATACATGAACTTTCTACCCCTGAGGTAATTGAAAGATTAGCGGAAGAGGAAAAACATTTGATTAAAATGAAATTAAATCATGCCGTATCTCCTCTTGAGAATCCTAATAAGATTAAAGAACAACGAAGAACCGTTGCTCGACTTAAGACAGAATTACGCAAACGTGAAATTAATCAACAATTGAAATCAGAATAAGGATTATGGAAGAAAGAAATAAAAGAAAAATCAGAGAAGGTCTTGTTGTTAGTAATAAGATGGATAAATCTATCATTGTTAGCGTAGAAAGAAGATTTAAACACCCTAAATACGGCAAGTTTTTAAAGAAAAATTCAAAGTTGGCAGCTCATGACGAAAAAAATGAGTGCAACATCGGAGATAAAGTAAGAGTTATGGAAACCAGACCCATAAGTAAAACGAAGTGCTGGCGTTTAGTAGAAATTATTGAAAGAGCGAAATAGTTATGGTACAACAAGAATCAAGATTATTAGTAGCTGATAACAGCGGTGCAAAAGAAGTACTCTGCATCCGCGTGTTAGGTGGAACTAGAAAACGCTACGCCGGCGTAGGAGATAAAATTATTGTTACTGTTAAAAGTGCTATCCCCGCCGGAAATATTAAAAAAGGAACAGTCTCTAAAGCTGTTATAGTAAGAACTAAAAACCGAATACGAAGAGGGGACGGCTCTTATATCAAGTTTGACGATAATGCCGTAGTTCTGCTTACAGCAGCGGAAGAACTAAGAGGAACCCGTATTTTCGGACCTGTAGCTCGCGAACTTCGCGAAAAACAGTATGTGAAAATTATCTCTCTAGCTCCTGAAGTTCTTTAAGAAAGCAAAAATTAATAAATATAAATGGACAATTGACAAAGACCAATTGCAAAAAAAAGAAAAATGAAAATACATATTAAAAAAGGTGATATCGTAAAAGTAATAGCCGGTAATTCAAAAGGATTACAAGGTAAGGTACTGAAAGTGGATAAAGATAAGTATAGAGCTTTAGTAGAAGGTATGAACCTCATACAAAAACATACGAAAGCTAATGCTAAAAATCCACATGGTGGCATTATTAAAAAAGAAGCCCCTATTCATCTCTCAAATTTGATGGTTGTAGATTCTAAAGGAAATGCAACCCGAATTGGCAGAAGATTAGGCGAAAAAGGTAAATTAGTTAGATATTCTAAAAAAACAGGAGAGGAGATTAAATAATGTACACACCAAGATTTAAAGAGAAATATTTAAAAGAAATCGTTCCCGCTTTAAAGGAACAATTTGGTTTTACTTCCGTAATGAGAGTACCGAAAATTACCAAAATTTGTCTAAACCAAGGACTTGGTAAATATGGAATCGCCGATAAAAAACTCCTCGATGTCGGAGTGGAAGAGATGACAATGATTGCAGGGCAAAAAGCTGTTCAGACAAAGTCTAAAAAAGACATCTCGAACTTTAAATTAAGACGCGGCATGCCTATCGGCGTTCGAGTAACGTTACGCGGCGAAAGAATGTACGAATTTCTCGATAGATTAGTATCGGTTTCCATTCCTCGTATTCGCGACTTTAGAGGTATTAGCGATAAAGGATTTGACGGTCGTGGAAATTATACGTTAGGTGTTCCCGAACAGATTATCTTCCCCGAAATTGATATCGACAAAGTGGCAAAAATTAACGGAATGGATATCACATTCGTTACTACCGCCCGAAACGACAAAGAGTGCTTAGCACTATTAAAAGAATTTGGATTACCGTTTAAAAATCAAAAATAGAATATGGCAAAAGAATCATTGAAAGCAAAAGAGGTAAAAAGAGCACGTTTAGTGGCTAAATATGCCGCAAAACGGACTGAATTAAAGAAGATTATTAACAGCAATGATAATGATTATGAAGCAAAACAAGCGGCTATTATTGCTTTGCAAAAATTGCCACCCAATTCTAACCCGATTAGAATGCATAATCGCTGTAAATTAACGGGACGTCCAAAAGGATATATACGTCAGTTTGGCATTTCTCGTATTAATTTTAGAGAAATGGCTTTAGCAGGGCTTATTCCCGGAGTAAAAAAAACAAGTTGGTAATATTTTAAAAAGAAGTAGAGAATTATGAATACCGATCCGATTTCAGATTATTTAACAAGAATAAGAAATGCCATTATGGCAAATCATAAAGTTGTAGAGATTCCAACCTCAAAAATCAAAAAAGAGATTACCAAAATTTTGTTTGAGAAAGGTTATATCTTAAATTATAAATTTATTGACGATACCCACCCCGGCACTATCAAAATCGCTCTAAAATATCACCCCGTTACTAAATTGTCTGCTATTAATAAATTGCAACGTGTTAGTAAACCGGGACTGCGTAAATATGTGAATGTTGAACAAATGCCTTCCGTGTTAAATGGGTTGGGCATTGCCATTATTTCTACATCACGTGGCATGATGACCGATAAAGAGGCTAAAGCGCAAAACGTTGGTGGAGAAGTTTTATGTTACATTAGTTAAAAATAAGGAGAGAGAGATATGTCAAGAATTGGAAAATTGCCAATCACGCTCCCTAAAGGAGTCGAAATTTCAAGAGATGAAAAAACAAATATTGTTACCGTTAAAGGTTCTCTTGGCGAACTAAAACAGTATGTTGACGGGGCTATTAACTATACAATCGAAGATGGTCATGTAGTTTTAACAAGAGCGACCGAACAAAAAAGACACAAAGCCTTACATGGGCTATACAGATCGCTGCTTGCCAATATGATAAAAGGAGTTTCCGAAGGTTTTGAAGTTAAACAAGAACTTGTCGGTGTCGGATACAAAGCTGAAGCTAAAGGGCAACAATTAGAACTTTCATTAGGCTACTCACACAATATTCTTTTTGAACTACCTCAAGAGGTAAAAGTAGAAACCATTACGGAAAAAGGGAAAAATCCTATTATTGTGCTTAAAGGAACCGACAAACAACTCTTAGGACATATTGCAAGTAAAATTCGTTCCTATAGAAAACCTGAACCTTACAAAGGAAAAGGTATCCGCTTTGTTGGAGAAGAAGTTAGAAGAAAAACAGGTAAAACAGCTGAAAAATAATAAAAAGGAGATACGAAAATGGCTTATAATCAAAAAGAATATAGAAGAAAACGAATCAAACAAAGAATTCGTAAAATTGTTAACGGTACGCCGGAACGCCCGAGAATGTCCGTCTTTAGAAGTAATCACGATATTTACGTTCAGCTTATTGATGATATCGCAGGGCACACCCTATTGTCCGCCTCTTCTGCTATTCCCGAAATACAAGAACAGAAAATTACAAAAACAGAAAAATCTGCTCTCGTAGGGAAATTAATCGCACAAAAAGCAAAAGAAGCCGGCATCGAAAAAGTTACATTCGACCGTAACGGCTATTTATATCATGGTAGAGTTAAATCTTTGGCAGAAGCAGCTAGAGAAGGTGGTTTAATTTTCTAAGAAAAAAAATATGACAAATATTAATATGCAACGAGTAAAATCAGCCGAAATTGAATTTAAAGACAGATTAGTAGCTGTTAACAGAGTAACAAAAGTAACAAAAGGGGGACGTACGTTCAGTTTCTCCGCTATTGTCGTAGTGGGTAACGAAAATGGCGTAGTAGGTTACGGCTTAGGAAAAGCAAAAGAAGTTTCAGCAGCGATACAAAAAGGAATTGACGATGCAAAAAAGAACCTTATTCGCGTTCCTATTCTTAAAGGCACCCTTCCGCACGCTCAGGAAGGAAAATATAGCGGTGCGTCCGTCTTTATGAAACCTGCCGCTCCCGGTACAGGAGTTATTGCCGGTGGTGCTATGCGTGCCGTTTTGGAAAGTGTCGGCATTAAAGACGTTCTCGCTAAATCTAAAGGAGCTTCCAATCCTCATAGCGTAGTAAAAGCTACCATCAGAGCTTTGGCACAAATTCGCGACCCCTACGCCGTGGCACAAGTTAGGGGTATCCCTCTCGAAAAAGTTTTTAACGGCTAAGAATTTATTGCAAAACCTCTATTTTAGAATAAAATATAGCATAAGGACAAGGATTAGCATAAAACTAATCCTTGTTTTATTTTACGTGGGGTTAAGTAATATCTGAAGTCCTCGACAAATATCTTCTGTTAGGATAAAAATATTTTTATTTTTCTTTTGGGCGTGCCCCCTCGCTATGCTCGGGGTCGGCGCCCGGTTCCAAGTCCGCGGGCACAAGCCGTGGGGACGCAAAGCGGCAAAAAGAGCTTACAAGCTCGCTTTTTTGCCGCAGCGTCCCCAACGGCTTCCGCCCTTGCGGGCTTTCCACCTAAGCGCCTCACGCAACCAACTTACTCATGCAGAAATATTAAACTTTGAGCTTTACACGCTTTTTGGAATAGTATCCGAAAAACTTGTAGAACACAGTGTCCTCTTGTGCCCTCCCAAGTTGTTGTACTACAAGAAAAACGTAATTTGGGGTATGAAACATGAGTTAGGACTTCACGTTTAAAATTTTTTAAAAAACTATTTGACTTTCCTTATCTTGTTTGGGATGTAACGAACGAGGTATCAATTTTCCCAACCATGTCGTTTTAATAGTCTGTAAATAGTTGTTTTATGGACTTTCTTTCCATCTAATTTTTCAAAATCCTCTTGTATCTCATGAATCGTAACCAACTCCCCTTTTTCTAAACGAGAAATATACGAATTAATAAAATCCATTTCTTATAGCCTGTGTAACACTGCTATCTTTTCTTTATTTCGTAATACCGTTTGTAATTTTCAATTTGTTTGAAAAAGTTTTCAGGGGACAATTTTTCTGTTATTAGTTTTGCAAATTGCTTTCCAAACCCTCTTTCCAAATTTGTTTTAATTACTTTGCCTGTTTTTTCGTCGATATTAACTAAAAATATACAAAGTTCATTGGGTCGGTGTGCTTGCGGAACGTCATAAATAAGTTTCAAATATTTTGTAATGTCTTTTTCATTGATAACTTCTATTTTTGAGGGCGTTACAGGATCGTTTTTCTTATAATACGGTGTTTGATAACGCATTATAATAATGTGTGCGTATGGAATTTGTTTTGCCTGTATGTTAGCGGTTTCGCCCATCATATTCTCAAAATAATTGTTAGCATTTTGCTTGTAATTGCTAGTTATAAACTTTATCCCCAAACAAAAGACTGGCGTTCCACCTTTCAGAACAGCAATATCAACATCTTTCGGATAATACTTTCCTTCAATTGTTGCTTCTTTTGAGCTTTCACTTAGATAGTGAATCTCGTACTTTTTACCCCATATCTCTTTGAGCGTATCTGCCATAAATTTATGAATTGGAAGAAGTTTTTGGGTACTTCTTGCTCCGTATTCTTTATATTTTTCAAATGAGTTTTTTATGGCTTGTATTATTTTTTTTTCTTGGTACATACTCAAAATAATGTTAATGGATTTTTATAATTTATTTTAAATTCTTTTATCTGCTTGGATGTTATAGACTTATAACCGCCTGAAAAATCTTTACTTGTCAAGCGGATATATTTATAAAACTCTTCGGATTGCAACGTATTTTCAATAATTCGCCATTCTGAATGTGGATTTTTTTTAATAATAAATAACCCTGAATACATAAGTACATCTTTTGGCAACTTATAAAATTCAATACCATCATTGACGAGTGTACTTAATACAATTTTCTCATTATGAATTGATTGCACTCCTTGACTTCGCCCGTATTCGTACCACAAAGCACCTTTATCAATGTCTCTATTTTCCAATTCAGTCCTATTTTTTAGAAAATAATTATAGCAATTTGGATAATTTGTTTTCATTTTATCTTCTGGAATAACGTAATACCTACCTTTTATCAATTCATAGGGAAAGATAATTTTGATGTTTGCATCAATTACTCCTTTAAAACGCGACCCTTTTACAACGGTTTTTAATATACTTTTTTCAATCAATTCATTGTTAAACCACACAAGATTTTTGTTGTCTGATTGCGTAATTTTCGCAATAAACACTTTATCTCTCAACGTAGCAAAACCATACTGAACATCAAAAAAATCTTTGATTGCTGAGTTTCTTCCGTTGTTTAAATCGTTGAGAAAAACCGTATTCTCATTGTTTGAGAAAGACCAATCTTTGCTATTTAACTCACTGTATTTCACATTATTTACAAAAATAATTTTGTCGTTTTCTAATTCTTTGTATGTAAAAAAATCTTTATTGTAATTTTTCTGAAATACTGAAATAGCTGTGTATGTGGAAAATCCTTTGAAAAGTTTATTTGCTTTGAAATCGATGAGAGTATGTACAGTTTTTTCGCGTTTCAGGAATTCTCTAAATTTCTTATACGAAGAATTGTGAAGATAACTATTTGGGGTAATATACCCTAACAAACCACTAGTTTTTAACATTTTAAGCCCCATTTCAAAAAACGAAAGATAAATATCAATCGTGCCTTCCGAAAACTGAAAATCATTTTTCAGAGTTTCCCTTGTTTCCAAATCTAAGTTGTGTATTCGTATGTAAGGCGGATTGCCAACAACAAAATCAAATTTTGAAATATTGTTTTTATAGAAATCTAATGTATTGGTATTTAATATGTTCCAATTTATTTTAGGGAGTTGGAATTCGTTTTTGAGTAATGTATTTAAGTTTTCAATGCATTTAGCATATTCTTTTTCATCTATCTCTACACCAACTATATACGTTTCAATATCTAAAATTATTTGTTTGTCGTCTGCCTGATTTTCTCTTGCAATTTTTATATATCGTCTGACAATTTCGGTCAAAAATGCTCCATCACCACAAGACGGCTCTAGGATATATTTCTTCAAAATATCTTTGCCATTATAGCCTACAATATCTAATATTTCGCAGACAATCCATTGTGGTGTATAAACTTGTCCTAGTGTTTTGTGTTTCGACATCGTACTTTTTCTTTCTATATTCTGTCTTGCAAATATAATACTTTTTTTTGCCAACATTCTTCTTTTCGCAGCATTGCGTGCAACGGTTCGGGCATTTTACGAAATGATTTGCACTCAACAGCTGATTTATGCAACAAAGATACACATAAAAATAAAATTTTCAATTCAATGATTTTAGCTTTTTTATCATTAGGTTACTTTGTATTGTAACTACCTTATAATTAGTGATATAAATTGGCATATTTTATAATTGCTTTAAAGTCAAGAGTTTTGAATTTTCAATTTGCACTTCTTAATATTTTCTCTTTCCTAAAATCCTTTGTACGAGCAAGTTGGCTGCGTGAGGGCGCAGGCGGAAAGCCCGTAAGGGCGGCAGCCGCTGGGGACGCGGCCGCAAAAAAGCGACTTTAGAAGCTCTTTTTGCCGCCTTGCGACCCCACGGCTACCGCCCGCGGACTTGTAGCCGAAGACCGACCCGTGAGCGCTAGCGAACGGGGCACGCCCAAAAGAAAAATATGATTTTTATAATGCTTTTACCTTTTTTTATAATTTTAAGTATGGTAATTCTGCTATTTTTTTACTACTTTTGTATCCGTTTTGATAAAGAAATATGCGAATGAATAAAATTTCGATATTTGTCGTAAAACGCTTTAAAAATGCACCTTTATATGCTAAAACTGCAGAAAAGACTTATTTTTATTTATACAAACAATTTCACTAATAATGACTGAATCCCCTATTTTTACCCCTTGCCAAATCGGTCCTGTAACATTACGCAATCGCACCATAAGAGCTTCGGCTTTTGAGAATATGTGCGTGAATAATGAGCCTGCAAAAGAGTTGTTCGATTATCACCTTGCGGTTGCAAAAGGCGGAATCGGAATGACTAACGTTGCATACGCGGCAGTCAATAAAAGCGGTTTATCTTTCAATGGACAATTATGGATGCGGGAAGAGATTGTTCCGGCATTGAAAGAATTAACCGATGCGATACATGCCGAGGGAGCTAAAGTAGCAATCCAGCTTGGGCATTGCGGAAATATGACACATTTTTATACCTGCGGGCAAATTCCTGTGGGTGCGTCAACAGGCTTTAATTTATACTCTCCCACAATTGTACGTGCACTGAAAGAAAAAGAGATTGAGCAGTTTGCTAAGGATTTTGGACATGCGGTTAATTTGTCTCGAAAAGCGGGCTTTGACGGAGTAGAAATTCATGCCGGACACGGCTACCTAATCAGTCAATTTCTTTCTCCCTATACGAACAAACGAAAAGATAAGTACGGCGGGAGTTTGGAGAATAGAATGCGTTTTATGCGCATGGTGATGAAAGAGGTAATGGAAGCGGCGGGCGATGATATAGCGGTAATGGTTAAAGTGAATATGTATGACGGCTTTAAATCCGGAATGCAAATTGACGAGTGTATTGAGGTTGCCAAAGAATTAGAACGACTTGGAGCTCACGCCTTAGTGCTAAGCGCCGGATTTGTGAGTAAAGCACCTATGGCAGTGATGCGTGGAGCAATGCCCCTTAAAACATTAGCACACTACATGAGCTGGGCTAAGTTTTGGTGGCTGCGTCTTGGCTTAAAATTAGTCGGCAAATGGATGATTCCGCCAGTTCCGTTTGAAGAAGCGTTCTTCCTTGAAGATGCTAAAAAATTTAGAAAAGCACTCTCCTTGCCTTTAATATATGTGGGCGGTTTGATAGATAGAAAAAAAATAGAAGAGGTGTTAGGAGAAGGCTTCGTAGCAGTGCAAATGGCTCGTGCTTTGATTAACGACCCCGCCTTTGTCAATAAAATGAAAGCGGGCGAAGATAGAAACGGTTGTAAACACTCAAACTATTGCATCGGACGTATGTATACGCTTGACATGCAATGTCATTGCCACGTTGAAAATCTACCTAAAAAATTACAACTTGAAATAGAAAAAGCAGAAAATTCGTAATAATTATAATAAAAACAATGAAAAAAATGAAAAAATTTATTCTAACATTTTTTGTCGCAATCTATACCTTCGGAATGGTTGGGATGGCGCAAAATCTTAATTCACCGATTAATAACGACCCCAATGTTAAAATCGGCAAACTTGACAACGGACTAACCTATTACATTCGTGAAAACAAGAAGCCTGAAAATCGCGTTGAACTCCGACTTGCCGTAAATGCAGGTTCTAATCAGGAGAATGACGACCAGCAAGGTCTCGCCCACTTCACGGAACACATGGCTTTTAACGGTATTAAAGGCTTTCCGGGTAATAAGGTAATCAGTGAATTGCAAAAAATCGGAGTCTCTTTCGGAGGTGGAATTAATGCTTATACCTCTTTCGATGAAACCGTTTATATGATTCAAATGCCGACAGAAAATAAAAAACATGTCGACATGGGACTCAACATATTAAAAGGTTGGGCTTCCGGTTTGCTTTTTAATGCTAAGGAAATTGAAAGTGAGCGCGGCGTCATCGCTGAAGAGTATCGTATGGGCTTGGGCGCTAGCGACAGAATGAGAAAAGTGTGGTGGCCTGTTCTCTTTAAAGATTCACGTTATGCAGAACGTATGCCTATCGGCTTAATCGAAATTATTAACGGCTTTGAACATCAAACGATTAAAGATTTTTACAAAGATTGGTATCGTACTGATTTACAAGCTGTTATTGTTGTTGGAGATATCAATGCCGAGGAAATTGAGAAAATGATTATTAAAAAATTCAGCTCCATTAAACCGGTTAAAAATCCAAGAGAAAAATTGATTTATCCTATTAAGGAAAATAAAGAGCCGTTAGTTTCTATTTGTACCGACAAAGAAGCTATGGGAACGCAAGTTATGTTAGTGCGTAAACACCCTCATAATGTTATGAAAACCGTGGCAGATTATAGAAATTATATGGCAACGGAACTTTATAACATCATGTATGAATCACGGTTGACCGAGCTACAACAAGAGCCTAATTGTCCTTTTATACAAGCCTTTACCGGTTACGGGGATTTTATCGGAAATACGGACGCTTACGTTTCACAAGCCGCCTGTAAAGAGAACAAAATTAATGAAACTATTGAGACATTAATTCGTGAAGATTACCGCGTTTTAAATCATGGGTTCTTAGAAAGTGAATTAAAACGTGCCAAAGAAGATTTGTTAAATAGGTACGAAATTGCGGCAAAAGAGGTTAATAAGACGGAATCTGCCAGATTTGCCAATGAATATGTAGCGCACTACTTGCATAAAGACCCGATTCCGGGAGCAAAAAGAGAATTATCGTATGCACAAAAATATCTTGAGGATATTACGATTGATGAAATTAATGCGTTGGCAAAAGAATGGATTACCGATGAGAACCGAGTAGCTATTATAATGGCTCCGGACAAAGAAGAGTTAATTATGCCTACGGAGCAAGAAGTTCTTAGCATTATGAACGACAAAGAATTAGCTAACGTTTCCCCATACATTGACACTTACAAAGAACAAGAAATTGTAGAAAAAGAATCTCTTCAGCCGGGGACCATTGTCAACACTAAAATGCTTGATGAGATTGGAGCTAAAGAATTAACTCTCTCTAACGGTATTAAAGTTATCACTAAGAAAACCGATTATAAAAATGATGAGATTCTTTTCTCAGCAAGAAGTCGTGGCGGTTATAGTTTGTACGAAGAAGCCGATCTTGCCTCAGCCATGTTTGCTGCCGATTTGATTGACCGCGCTGGCATCGGGGAACTCAATTTATCTTCATTATTGAAAAAAATGAAAGGTAAAAAAGTCGGCGTAACGCCCTATATTTCAGCATTAGAAGAAGGGTTGTCAGGCTCGTCCACCCCAAAAGATTTAGACTTTTTCTTCCAATATATAAATGCATTTTTCTCAGCTCCAAGATATGATACTGCCGTTTATCATTTAGTAATTAATGAAACCATAGAACAGCTGAAAATGATAAAAGCAGCGCCGATGTATCAATTTTTCGGAGAATTTTTCGGTGAAATAACTCAACATGACCCTTACCAGCATAGTATCTTGACCTATTCCGATGAATTTATCAATACGGCTAATTATGAAAGAGCTTATAATTTATATAAAGAGAGATTTGCTAATCCCGCCGACTTCACTTTCATTTTTGTAGGGAATTTTGACGAAGAGATAATGAATGAATTGCTCACAACCTATATCGCCTCCTTGCCAACAACTTCAAAAACGGAAGAGTTTAGAGGAGAAATAATTAAGGGATTTCCCGACAAACAAGTTGATAAAGATTACTTTGCCGGCATGGAAGAGCAAAGTTGGGTAGGAATCACCTATAATAAAGAGTACCCTTGGAACGCGAAAAACAACATGATTATCGACCAAATTGGCGAGGCACTTCAAATAGAACTTATTGAAACGATTCGTGAAAAAATGAGCGGTGTCTACTCCCCTATGTTACAAATGGGATGCGAAAAATATCCGACCTCAACTTACACGCTTCTGGTAATGTTTAGCTGTTCTCCCGATAACACGACAAAACTCTCCGATGCCGTTTTTAACATTCTCAAAACGTTCCAACAGCAAGGACCGAAAGCCGAAACGCTGGCGAAGGTTAAAGAGCAGATGATTCTTCAACATCAAAATGATTATCAAAAAAATGAAAAATGGTTAAGCTATATCTCCGGACTTTATTACAATCAGGAAGAAAATTGGTTAGACCATGTAAATACATACAAACAGCGAGTAAACGAGATAACCAACAAGGACATCGTTAACTTTATGAACCAATATTTCGATATCAACCATTTTGTAAAGATGGAGCTTTACCCGGAAGCAATGAAAAATTAAAAGCTCTTTCTACGTTTCTGTCTCTCCTTTATCTCTTTCTTAATTGAGTAGGTAAAGGAGAGATTTTTTTATAATCTTATTTTCTTAATAATCAGATTTTTTATTAGGGCGTACCCCCTCGCTGCGCTCGGGGTCGGTCTTCGGTTCCAAGTCCGCGGGCACAAGCCGTGGGGTCGCAAAGCGGCAAAAAGAGCTTCTAAAGTCGCTCTTTTGTGTCGGAAGGGCAAACTTTTACACGATATTACGGTCGTGTTTGAATATCTTCTTTAGGATAGCCATAGTCTTCAACTAATTGACGTGAAAATACTTGGACTGCTTCAATTTCTTCAGGCGGCGCAAGCTCATCTCTCCCTGATATGTAGTCAGCCTGGCAGTTTTTCTTATTCTGTAGTATATGCATTTGCTGAAAACGAAACTTTTTACTGTAAAAAAATTAATCCCTCACAACGCTAAAATTTCCCACATTTTTCATGTTCGCTACGATAACAGTTTCGAGGGCGGTAGGGCGTCAGGAATATGGTTGGTTTACACTGGGAAGTGAGTATAGATATCATCACCCTACTCCGGATATATCAGTAAAAGACGGGCATGTTAATAGGTATATAGTAAGATATAGAGGGAGACCATTCATTATTGAACGAAATTTTCGATGGTAATCATTTCAAAATAAAGAAGTTATTTAACTTCGTGATTTAATACTATCCTATAAATCAATCGCTGAAAAATCATTTTGTAACTTCAACAACGCTTACTCTACCAAGAATTACATTAAAAATTGCAACGTTTAATTTCACTCTATTATTTAATTTCATGAAAAACTGTCATTCAATACACTACTCATAATATTGAAATTCACGCTCTGTGATTTCTTTCGGTGTATCATTTTCGAATGCGATTCGCTTAGTCCAGTTCTTATGTTCGTCATATTCATATTGCCAACTAAATTTCTCCGATGACTTTCCTTTTGCGTTGCGTCTATTTCCTTCTATCTTATTTCCTTGCTCATCATATTTATAAGTAGTCTTCCAATCTAAACCACCTGTTGAATTGTACTCATTTATCTCTATCAACTCTCCCTGTCTATCATATTTATAACTATACTTCTCATTTAAGGTGCCGTCAAAATTGTAACGAATCATATTATATTCCATCTTATTTCCATGCTCGTCATAATTATAAATACCCTTCCAATTAAAATTACCGTCTGCATCGCACTCATTTTCCTCAATCAATTCTCCCTGCTCATTATATTTGTATGTATATTTATAATTTAAAATACCCTTTGCCTTATCATACTCATTTTTTTCAATCAATATCCCCTTCTCATCATATATATAAGTACGCATAATGGAGATGGCATCTCTTAAACTGTAATTTTTTTCTTTTATCATGTGTCCTTGCTTGTCATATTTATAAGTAGTTCTAAGGAATGATTTACCTTGTAAATTGTATGAACACCACTTTTCTTTAATCATTTTTCCTTTCTTGTTATACTTATAAATTTTCTTCTCTTTCAAACTATCGTTTGAAAGAGAACCTTTTTCTTCAATCATCTTTCCTTGCTTATTATATTTATAAGTATACTTCCTATCTAAACTACCATCAGAAAGATACTCATTACTTTCAATCATATTCCCTCGCTCATCATATTGCCGTTGAAAATGATATATTACGTTTCCCTTTTTAACTTTTCCCAAACTATTAATCGCTTCATATGTGAATTGGGTATAAGTCTTAACTTTACCTTTAAGACCATCTTTCGCCCAATTGTTGGATGGTTCGCTATTCTCGCAACCTTGTCCTTGCGTTTGATTTATAAAACCAAATAGTACTAACAACACAAATGCTGTTATTCTCATCTTTTTTAAGTGTGCTAAATACATTCTATTTTTCATAATTTTTTATTTTATAACTATTTACAATCCTATTTTTAAAAGTAAATCAAACCGTCTATCGCTCAAAAAAACGTTTGATTTTTTTCAATTATATTACGACAAAAGTAAATATTTTTTTTTATAAATCAATAGTTTTTTTTTGCCTTATTATTTATCCCGTACTTGTATCTTTAAATGCAACAAAAATTTCTGATTTCGAAATTTATAATGTATCCCCTTTGAGGTTAATTTTTCACTTTCCACTTTCCGCGTGAGGCGCTTAGGTGGAAAGCCCGCAAGGGCGGAAGCCGCTGGGGACGCGGCGGCAAAAAAGCGAGCTTGTAAGCTCTTTTTGCCGCCTTGCGACCCCACGGCTTGTGCCCGCGGACTTGGAACCGGGCGCCGACCCGTGAGCGCTAGCGAACGGGACACGCCCAAAAGAAAATTATTACAAATTTAATTATACATTTTTTAAAGTACTTTTTTGTAAAATCCTTCGTTATTCATTATTATCATAAAAACATAATATATTTCTCAAACTGCAAAATGAGAGACTTAAATCCTTTACCGTCAACACCTTACAAACTTAAAAACTTTTTAATAGGAGGAGTTATTTTTCTTACCTTGATTAGCTCTTTTCTCTTTTCTTCTTGCAGAAAGATAGAGGTTGATGAGAATGCGAGACTACATTTTTCCACTTCGACTATTACCTTTGACACCATTTTTTCGACTGTTGGGTCTATTACAAAACGACTTACCGTATATAATCGTAATAATTTTCCGGTTTCGGTTAATGTGCGATTGGCGGAAGGAAGCAACTCTTTTTATAGCTTAAATGTTGACGGAGAGGCTGGTCGTGAAGTGAAAAATGTTGAAATTGCCGCTCGTGACAGCATGTTTGTGCATGTAAAAGTTACATTAAATCCCGGCAACCAAAATACGCCTTTTCTTGTTCTTGATTCTATTCTTTTTCAAGTGGGAAGGAATATTCAAGATGTTGATTTAGTGGCGTATGGACAAGATGCTCACTTTATTGTTGCCGATAAACAGGTCGGGAATATTCACTATAAAGTGGTAGCGGCGGAGCATGAAACGACCGTTTGGACAAAGGATAAGCCGTACGTAATTTACGGTTGGGCAGCGGTGGATTCGCTTGGCAAATTGATTATTGAGCCCGGCACGAAAATATATATACATCGAGGGGGCGGAATTTGGGTCTACCGATACGGAAATATCCAGGTGAACGGGACAAAGGACGAGCCTGTACTCTTCCGCGGAGACCGTCTCGAAAGTTGGTTTGACACAGATTACTCACAATGGGATAGAATTTGGATTAATGAAGGAAGCGAGGATAATGTAATTAAACATGCGATTATTACGAATGCTTTTATAGGGATTCAAGTGGAAGCGCTAAAAGAGTCTTTATACAATAATAATATCATTCGGCACACAATTATTAAAAATACGGCAGGAACGGGTTTACTTGCTCGAGCGAGCAAACTAACGGTTGATAATTGTCTAATCACAAATAACGGCGTTTGCGGATTGCAATTGGAAATTGGACAATACCAGTTCGAGCATGTTACCATTGCTAACTATTTTTCACAAACTGTCAGAAAAAATCCCGCAGTTTATCTTGCCAACAGTTACACAACGCCGCTCGCGACATACGTTGGAGACGCTTCTTTTTCGTTCACCAATTGCATTGTTTACGGGAACATAGAAAATGAATTGATGATAAAAAAGTATAATGACAATACCATACAACTCCATAAAATATTTGAAAATTGTCTTTTAAGAACTACGCTACGTGACGAAAATTTCATTGCATGCTTATACAATGAAAATCCTCAATTTAGCGATTATAGAAAACTTGATTTTACCCTTAAAGAAAATTCTCCTGCTATTGATGTGGGAAAGGTGGGACTGCAAAATAGTTACGATTTAGCAGGAAATTGGCGTGACGCTTTGCCGGATTTGGGCGCTTTTGAGTTTATCAGATAAAAAAATAAAACTCTTTTCAAATTATATTTATCTGAAAATAAAATAATTAAACTTTTTTTAACAAAAAAATAGGTTTTTATGTTTTTTTATGATAAAAAAACATTATATTTGCAACCTGAAACTTTAGTTTATGAATATTATTTTTAATTGACAATTTAAAAAAATTATTATGAAAAAATTAAAACTTTTTACCATTCCATTTTTAATGATGTTTTTGGTGTTTGCATTTGGTATAGCTAAGGCACAGGAGACCATTTATTCCGAATCTTTCGGAATTATTGAAGCAAACACAAACATTGAAGACCATACGGATTTTGATGAAACTAACGTTACCTATTCCGTATCGGCTGCAACTGTAAACTTACGTATGACCAATAGTTCTGCTAACCAGTATGCGTTAGCTTCCGGAGAGGCTAATGTATTTCTAAATACTCAAGATGCTTGGTTGCAAGTTGAAGGTATTAACACTAGTCGTTATAATAACCTTACATTAAGTTTTGGTTATCGTAAAGGTTTGAATGCGGCAACATTAGCAGATTTCCGTATTGAATACTCTACGGACGGCACAACTTGGACAGAAATAGTTCCAACTTACTGGACAAGAGGATTGCCCATTACTCAAGAAGGAACGCCCGACCAGTTTCCAACCACAAGCTCTACGGGTTGGTACTATATTACTTGCGCTGCCTCTGCCAATACTATTCCAACTACTGATAACCTCTACCTTAAATTTACAAATTTAAGACTTATGGGGAATAATGAAGTTCGTATTGATGATATTTTATTAGTTGGTGACCGTATTCCATACGTAGCTATTATTTCTCCCGAAGATGGAGCTGTACTATCTCCTTGTGATACTGTAACTTTTGATATTGACATTCAAGACTTCACGCTTTATTCTTCATTTCCTCCCCCAAGTGGTGACGGTTTCTTAAAAATTGAATCGGAACTTCTTGAACATCTTCCTATCCCTAACATTACAAATCCTTATTATTGTGACCGATTAACAGCTATGGCTCTCGCTAACTATGGAGGCATGACACTCCCTGAAGGCGAATATGATATAACCGTGTCTTTGGTTGGATTAGACAGTTTACCGCTAACTCCTCCGGCAACTCATTCTATTCATATTTCCGTAATTCGTGAAGTGGTTGCAGATCCTGAGTTTTCACTTCCCGAAGGAACTTATAATACTCCTCAAGTAGTTGAAATTACAACTACCACCGAAGGGGCTATTATCTATTACACCGTAGACGGCACGGAACCGGACGAAACCAGCCTCGTTTATACGGAGCCGATTAACGTTGATTCTACTATGACAATTTCGGCTGTTGCTATGAAAGAGTGCGCTACGACAAGCGAGGTTATTACCGCTACTTATGAAATTGAAGAAGAACCTTCTGCTATTGCTCATACCGCTACTTCTTCCATTAGAATCTCCCCAAATCCTGCTACCGACCTTATCACTATTACTGCAAAAGGTTACAACCAAGTTGAAATCGTTAACTTCCTCGGTCAAGTAGTTTATCAAAATGATTTCACCGATGTACGTCAAATTAACATTGCCGACCTTAATGCAGGCATCTATTTTGTTCGTTTAAAAGGTGATACCACTATTACAAAGAAATTCATTAAGAAATAATAGTCTTTAAGAGACTTTTTTAAGAGAGAGAATTTAGTTTTAAGTTCTCTCTCTTTTTTTTGTATTTTTGCTTTTCAAAAAAAAGATAGATGAAGCAAGAAATTAGCACAAAGTACGACCCAAAAAACATTGAGAATAAATGGTATAATTTTTGGATGGAGAATAAACTTTTTAGTTCTACTCCCGACCATCGCCCGTCTTATACGATTGTTATTCCACCGCCTAACGTTACCGGCGTACTACACATGGGGCACATGCTTAATAATACCATACAAGATATTTTAGTTCGAAGAGCCAGAATGTTGGGATTTAACACGCTTTGGGTACCCGGCACTGACCACGCTTCTATTGCTACGGAAGCGAAAGTGGTTGCTTTACTTAAAGAAAAAGGAATTGAAAAGAAAGATATTTCTCGCGAAGAGTTCCTACAATATGCTTGGGAATGGAAAGAGAAACACGGCGGAATAATTTTACAACAATTGAAAAAATTAGGAGCTTCGTGCGATTGGGATAGAACGAAATTTACTATGGATGACGATTTATCGGAATCGGTAATTGACGCTTTTATAGATTTGTACAATAAAGGGAAAATATATCGTGGCGTGCGCATGGTGAACTGGGACCCAAAAGCCTTAACTGCTCTTTCAGACGAAGAGGTAATCTATCAAGAAGTAGAATCAAAGTTATATTACGTTAAGTACCATATTGAAGGGGATAGCGATAATTATCTCACAATCGCCACTACACGCCCGGAAACTATTTTTGGGGATACCGCCGTTTGTGTACACCCCGATGATAAACGTTATCAACATCTAAAAGGGAAAAAAGCTGTTATCCCTCTCGTAAATCGTGTTGTTCCTATTATTTTTGACGATTACGTCGACCCTGAATTTGGAACAGGAGCGTTGAAAATTACGCCTGCTCACGATATTAATGATTACCATTTGGGAATTAAACATAAATTGGATTCTATCAACATTTTTAATGACAACGGTACACTGAACGAAAACGCTCAATTTTTTATCGGAGAAGATAGATTCACAGCTCGTAAAAAGGTGATTCCTTTATTGGAAAAAGAAGGACTCTTACTGAAAATTGAAAATTATACAAACAAAGTCGGTTTTTCCGAACGTACCAACGAAGTTATTGAGCCCAAATTGTCGTTGCAGTGGTTTTGCGAAATGGAAAGTTTAGCAAAACCTGCTCTGCAAGTTGTCATGGACGATACTATTAAGTTTTATCCGGAAAAATTCAAAAATAGTTATGCCCATTGGTTAGAAAACGTAAAAGATTGGTGCATCAGTCGTCAATTATGGTGGGGACATCGTATTCCTGCTTACTACCTGCCCAATGGTGAGTTTGTTATCGCTAAAAGTAAGGAAGAGGCATACGAAATCGCGAAGAAGAAATTCCCCGATTCTCAATTTACTATCCAAGATTTAAAGCAAGATGAAGATGTTTTGGACACGTGGTTTTCTTCGTGGCTGTGGCCTATCTCCGTGTTCGACGGCATACGTTATCCCGAGAACCCTGACATTAACTACTACTACCCTACCTCTGCACTGATTACAGCTCCGGACATTATTTTTTTCTGGGTAGCGCGTATGATTATGGCAGGATTGGAGTGGCGGAACGAGATTCCTTTCAAATCGGTCTATTTTACAGGAACGGTACGTGACCACTTGCGAAGAAAAATGTCCAAGTCGTTAGGAAACTCGCCCGAACCTTTGGAATTAATCGAGAAATTCGGAGCTGACGGCGTTCGTTTTGGCATGCTACATAGTTCGCCCGCAGGGAACGATTTACTTTTTGATGAGGCTCTTTGCGAACAAGGACGCAACTTTAACAATAAAATCTGGAACGCCTTTAGACTAATTAAAGGCTGGCAAATTTCAGAAACCGTTGAAGAACCGCAATCTTTTACTATTGCTTTACGATGGTTTAAAGCTCGTTTGAATTCGGTGTTAGCAGAAATTGAAGATAGTTTTGAAAAATTTCGACTCTCCGAAGCACTCATAGCCACGTACAAACTTATTTGGGACGACTTTTGCTCGTGGTTTCTTGAAATTGTTAAACCTCCCTATCAACAACCCATAAACGCAAAATCGTACAGCGAGATTATCGATATCTTCGAACAGCTGATGCAACTTTTACACCCTTTTATGCCCTTTATTACCGAAGAGTTATGGCAAAATCTACGAAAAAGAGAAAAAAATGAGTCAATTATGTACTCTACCTTCCCTAAGTCGGAGCCTAAAGAGGAAAACCATCAACTACTGAATGATTTTGAAGCTGCCAAAAAAATTATCGAAAATATTCGTCGTATCCGCACGGAACATAACATCCCAATAAAAAATAACCTCGATTTAATAGTTAAGGCGAAGAAAACGCCGCAAACCTATGATTTAGATGAGATAATTAAAAAGCTGGCTAATCTCAATTCCATTCAATATCAAGAAGAAAACATCGATACTACACTCTCATTTATTGAACAAAATGTAGAATATTTTATCCCCTATAAAGTAGAAGCTAATATTGAAGAGGAGGTGAAAAAGATAGAAGATGAACTACGCTACACGAAAGGATTCTTGCAAAGTACATTAAAAAAACTGGCTAATGAGAAGTTTGTAAACGGAGCGCCCGAAGCTGTTGTCGCTATGGAACGAAAAAAACAGGCGGACGCCGAGGAGAAAATTACGCTTTTAGAAGCTAAGCTCGCACAATTAAATCAAACTAAATAAAATTCCCCATTATGAAAACAGTGTTTGGTTTCGTCCTAATCATCGGATTTTTCATTATCATTATCTCCATGTCATCAATAGATAATAAATTTCCAATTATGGTAGGAGCTATTGTTGGCGGGACTGTGGCTTTTATTATAGGGAAAATTATTATTTATCGTAGAAACAAGAAAAATAGATAACTATTCCGACTATCTGCCAAGTAAAAAAATGGTAGGCTGTTTATGTAAATCTATTTCTTCTTTCCTCCATTTAGAGATAGACAAAGTAACTATTTTTTCTTCACGTGTCGTTATATTAGTTGCGACACAAAGTTTTAAATCCGGATTACAAACTGTTAGTATAGAAGCCAATAGCTGATTATTTCGATAGGGTGTTTCAATAAAAATTTGCGTTTGTCCGGTTCTGAAAATTAACGATTCCAAAAACCGCAACTCTTTTTCGCGTTTACTTTTTTCAATAGGCAAATATCCATGAAAGGCAAAATTTTGTCCATTTAAGCCTGACGCCATCAGCGCAAGAACTATGGAATTAGGACCTACAAGCGGGACAACACGCATATTCAGTCGATGGGCTTCTTGCACAATAAGGTGTCCGGGATCGGCAATACATGGAATTCCGGCATCGGATAACAACCCGATATCTTTACCCTTTTTGGCATTTTCTCGTAAAAAAAACAACAATTCTTCATTTTCGCCATTTTTCTTAAACGAGATAAAAGTTAAATCATCAATTTTCTTTGAAATTCCCAATTTTATCAAAAAACGCCGTGCAGTTCTTTCATCTTCGACAATAAAGGCATCTATTTTGTCCACAACTGACAAGTTTGACGATGGAAAGAGAGTACTATAATCGGCTTCGCCGAGTGGTGAAGGAATAAGATATAGGGTTGACTCGGTCATAGATTATTTATCCTCTTTTAAAGCTTTAATTCCCGGCAACTCTTTACCTTCCAGATACTCTAACATTGCCCCCCCGCCGGTACTTATATAGGAGATAAAATCGGAAAGTCCATATTTGCTAACGGCAGCAATCGAATCGCCCCCGCCAAGCAAAGAGTACGCTCCCGAAATTGTAGTAACGGCAACACTCAAGGCGATAGACTGCGTCCCTTTCCCAAATTTATCAACTTCAAAAACTCCAACGGGTCCATTCCAAAGGATAGTTTTCGACTCTTTGATAATTGCCGCAAATTTTCTTATAGAGCGTGGTCCTATGTCAACCCCTTCCAAGCCATCAGGAATATGATTTTGTGTTGTGATAAATGTATTGGCATCTTCCGACAAAGCGTCCGCACAAACATTATCAATAGGCAAATAGATATCAACTCCCTTTAAAAGAGCCTTGCCAACAATTTCTTTCGCTACTTCTACCATCTCGGGCTCAAAAATAGAATTACCGATTTTTACGCCTAACGCATGAAGAAAAGTATAGCTCATGCCACCTGCAATGATTAAACTATCCACCTTATCAAGCAGATTTACAATAATATTCAATTTTGTGGAAACTTTAGACCCGCCAATAATAGCCGTAAATGGCGATTTGGGCGTTGCCAATGTCTTTTCTAAGCTAACGACTTCCTCATATAGCAAATAGCCTGCATAACTTTTACCGGGGAAAAACTTCACAATTGTAGCGGTTGAGGCATGTTCGCGATGAGCTGTACCAAAAGCGTCATTAACATAAACATCGCCAAGTTCCGCAATTTTTTTGGCAAAATCCTCATCGCCCTTCTCTTCTCCCTTGTGAAAACGAAGATTTTCCAATAGTGCCACATCACCCGACTTAAGTTTTTTCACTTTTTCTCGAGTCTCACTGCTCAACACATCGCCCAAAAATATCACTTCTCTATCTAATCCTGTTTTAACTGAATTAACAATATGTTGAAGTGAGAATTTCATATTTACCTCCCCCTTAGGTCGTCCGAGGTGAGACATTAAAATAGCTATGCCGCCGTCACCCACAATTTTATCAATGGTCTTTTTGGTTCGTACAATACGTGTTGTATCCATAACTTCCAATTGTTCATTTAACGGAACATTATAATCAACACGAATCAATACTTTTTTATCTTTAAAATTAAAATTATCAATAGATTTCATATTATTATTTTATATGTTTTTAAATTCACTTGGTGCCCGGAACAAGACTCGAACTTGCACAACCTTTTGATTACTACACCCTGAATGTAGCGCGTCTACCAATTCCGCCACCCGGGCAATACGGGTTTTTAATTTGACAAAAATACAAAAAAAGATTATTTTATTCCTCTCTTTTATTTTTTTCTTACGCTACCTGCTCATTAATTATTAAAGAAGTCTCTGTTTAGAAGAACACTAACAAACTATTTTTTGGACATTCTGTCAACGGCATCATGCGGAACAATATATTGTTGTTTTTTAAGTTGCTGATAATAAGACTGTAATATTGCCTTAAGATTTCTTTCCATCACATTAACCTCTCTATTATTTAAAAGATTATTTTTTTGAAAAATATCGTCCGCAGCAAAAGCCGAAATAACTTTTTCTCCATCAAAATAGATAGTAAGAGAATCGGCAATACCTTGATAAACTTCGTTAATATAAGATGTAGCTATAGAAAAACGCTCCGGCTCGTTAAAAACGTCTCGTCCAAACGAAAAATAGGGTTTATCGTAACCTAATAGTCCCAATAGGGTTGGCATAACATCTAATTGTTGTGTTACTTGCGGGTCGAGCCCTTGAAGTACTTTGTCGGGCGTGTAGAGAAAGTAAAAAATCGCCATTCTACCTCGCGGATAACAAGTTTGCGGAGCATAGATTTCGGGAGAAACATGGTCGGCTATAAAAATAAAAATCGTATTCTTAAACCACGGTTTTTGACTGGATTTCTCGAAGAATTTCCGTATTGACAAGTCACTATAAGCTACACAAGGCTGCACCAACGTATGACCTTGCGGCATTTTATCGGCATAATCAGACGGCAACCTAAAAGGATGATGAGATGTGAGGTTGAAACTTGTTACGCAAAACGGTTCCTCCATTTCATCAATTTTATCTGCCATAAACAAGAAAAAGGGCATATCATAAACACCCCAAAAGGGCTCTATCGTGTTCTCATTGACTGCACACTCCGCCATATATTCGTCCTTTGCATAGAAATTCTCAATCCCCGCCATAGACGCATAAGCCTCAAAAAACATTGAGTTTTTCTCCGTACCGCAAAAAAAAGAGGTACTATAGCCTAAATTTTTTAAAATGGTCGGAAAACCTTCTAAATTACCTAATGACTGCGGTAGCATAACAAAGGGTGCTTTGTAAGATGGGATAGATGTTAAAATAGAAGGCAACGCCTCTATAGAACGCAATCCATTCGCATAAGCATTGGTAAATACATATCCTTCTGCCATTAATGAATCCAAAAAAGGCGTGTAACCATCTTCCGCAGGATATAAATCAGGATTATAAAACTTCGAGTGTTCTTTGCTAAAACTTTCTAATATAAAGAGAACTATATTTCTCCCCTCCAAATTATACCGTAATGAATCGGAAGGAAAATGATAGGGCGAAAATATTTCTTCAAGCTCCATCTCGGAAAAATAGTTTAACTCTTCAATACTACCGGCTCCGATAGTCCTAAATAGACAAAAAGGATTGCTTAAAATCAAATAAGATTGTTGTGTATACTGTGCAGCATTACACAAATTATAAGGTCGTAGCTTTAATTTGAAACCGCCCCTCATGCCCCCAAAAAGTACTAAAATAACAACAATAAAAATTACCGAATGAACAGAATAATAATGCACTCACTTTTTTAGAGAAAATGTAAAATAGGGTATTTTTTTATAAAAATATATCATTCCAACTATCAAAATGATAGCTACCAAAACAATCCAAAAAGAATTTACAGACTCTTTTAACATAATCGGTAACGTATTTTGATAGTTTGTAAAATGCAACTCTTCGCTCGTAATACGCTTTAGAGAATAATGAAAATAGATGACGTCAATTAAATTAAGAAGTACAATAGCTAAACTATTTGTTATAGTATATAACCAAAAAAGGAACTTTTGATAAAACTCCCGTGTCCGAAAATAGAACGGAATGACGGACAACAAAATAAATAATAAATTGATATAAAAAATGGAGATTGTATCAAAGACAAAACTTCCTCGCAACAACCTAAAAAAATCATGAAATGCTACCTCGCCGACAATCTCTTTATTATAAAAATAGAAAATAATTTTTGTAATAAAAAGGATAACATACAATATTAACAACCTCAATATTAAGGTGCTAATTTCATTCTGAACTACTTTTCTAATAAAGTTTTTAAATCTCTCCATCAACAAATTTGTTTATGAAGGAATTTACTTATTCGACTTGCGTTGGGGAGGGGTAATTTCTGTTTTGCCCGGAGCACTAATCTTGGGCATACTTTTCTTAGTATTTTTCAACATTTTCGGTTTTTCAGATTGTAAAAGTGAAAACAGCACATTTTTATACTCTTTGCAACCTTCAGCCAAATTTGCCTCAGCCTCGTTCGTTGACATTCCATACACGACAAAAGGGGTTTTCCACTCCATACCGGAATAGATGCACATTAATTGATAAGGACGTAAAAGTTCATCCATAGTAAATAAATTCCTACCTCCGGAACGGTACGAACTCTCTTCGGAGCCTGTTGTTGTAACTATTAGCAATGGCTTGCCTTTAATAATATCGGTTTGCGTAAACGTATAAAACACTTCATCTATCCATTTTTTCATTTGTGAAGGCGCTGACGCAAAATAAAAAGGAAACTGTAATACGATAGCAGAGGCTTCACGAACTATTTGGGTGTGTTCCTCTATATTAAAACCCTTTTTGGGATTATCATACAAATCTACTATCTTAACAGCAGAAACATTCCGTACCTCTTTGAGTAGTGCCGCATTGGCTGTTGACTCTTTCAAATTAGGGTGAGCAACAAAAATAACGATAGAATTATTAGCATACAACGTATTAATTTCGGCTTCTGTCATCGTTTGAGCGTTAAAACTTCTCGCCTCTTGCGATACAAGTGTCACGGGAGCAAGAAACAAAAGAGTTATTAAATTTAAAAACAACCATTTTTTCATAACAATATTCTCTTTTTTATAATTAATAAATAGCCATCGGATTTAAAAGAACAAAAATAAGCCTTTTTACTTATGAAACACC
>DUOL01000073.1 GCA_012838875.1 Bacteroidales bacterium
ATCCTTCCCATGATTTTTTAGGAGAAATTCTTCCAAAAAGTTGATGTTTTCCTGCTAAACTTCCGGCACAATAAGCAAGGGAATCATAAAGCCATATAATAATAAAGAGAGCTAAGACAATATTAGGTGCCTTAAAAGCTCCGTAACTCCAATACCCTAAGATCCCAAAAGGGATAGCTAACCAGAGAGAGGGAAGTAGTGCCAATCCCAAATTATTGATAAAAACAGTATCTTTTTTATACAATTCCACGATAGGTATTGTACAAATCAATAATGTTATTAAAAGCATGCAATAGAGTATATAAGGGGTGTCTATAAGGGAAAAAAGCGAAAATAATAAGACGGAAAGTAACAACGGAGCAATGAATTGTGGAGCATTGCTAAGATGATAACCCATTTTTTTCAGTTCAAGATTACCGATAATAGTGAAAAATAAAAAGAGAAAATAAAATAGGTATACGGAGAAAAATAGAGAGGCTATTATCAAAGATACAAAAAAGATACCGGTAATTGTTCTTATCAAAAGTTTTTTCATAACTTAATAAATAAGAATTAGATTAAATCTTGGTGATATAGGTGTATATTCTTCTTTATTTTCAAGCGTTTCCAACTTAGTCGGCAATACGATTTCACATATAGGGAGTTGTCCTGTCGGTTCATTTTTCCGAGTGTTAGCCAAGGCATGCTTTACATCAGGAACTACATTTGATGTAAAACTTATAATAAGAAGATCTTTGGCTAAATTTTTAACCGAAGGATATAATAAATGTTTTTGAGTAAAGAGAAGAGAGCCGCTCCGAGCAATCAAACTTTCTGCGTAAATAATAGCTAAATCGGCATTATAATTAGCATTAATAACATTTTGAAAACTTATCTTTTTTGCTCTTAAATGGTCGGCAATATAATTAATTGTACACAAAATAGCATTGTAGCCTTGTGATTGAATAAACTTCTCAACATTATTTAAAAACTGCTCTTTATCTGACAATAGGCAGCGTCCGCCCTGTTTTCTAAAATTGTCCACAAACTCTTTTAAAGGTTTATCAATAGGTGCAAATAGGGGTTGATTCACATCAATATTGGGCAACGGCTCTTGATTTTTAGACGCAAGAGCATGCCGTATATTCTTGCGAATCAGTTCCTTTGCAGAGGTGTTTTTTGAATTAAAAGAATTTGAAAAACTATCCATTTTTAACTAATTATGCATTTCAACTGCTCCTTCGGGTCTTTTTCCAAAAATTTCTTCAAGATCTTCTGCAAAGATAACTTCTCTTTCCAATAAGATAGTAGCTAATTGGTCTAATTTCTCTCGATTATTTTTCAGAATTTCTAAAGCACGTTGATAAGCAGACTCTATTAAATTTTTAATTTCTTTATCAATCTCTTCCGCTGTTTTCTCGCTATAAGGTTTTGTAAAAGAGTACTCCGACTGTCCGGACGAATCGTAATAGCTGACATTACCGATTTTATCACTTAATCCGTAATAGACTACCATTGAATATGCTTGTTTGGTAACTCTTTCAAGATCGCTAAGGGCGCCTGTGGAGATTCTTCCAAAAACGGTTTCTTCGGAGGCACGACCGCCCAAAGTCGCCGTCATCTCATCATAAAGCTGTTCAAAGGTGGTTATATGTCTTTCTTCGGGGAGATACCAAGCTGCGCCTAGCGATTTCCCACGCGGAACGATAGTAACTTTAATTAACGGAGAAGCATATTTAAGAAGCCAGCTAACAGACGCGTGCCCTGCTTCGTGGTAAGCAATCACCTTTTTCTCTTCGGGTGATATGATATGTCCGCGCCGTTCAAGTCCACCGACAATTCTATCAATTGCCGCTAAAAAATCTTCTTTATTTATCTCTTTTTTAGATGTTCGCGCGGCAATAAGTGCGGCTTCGTTACAAATGTTAGCAATATCCGCTCCCGAAAACCCGGGTGTTTGTTTTGCAAAAAATTCCAAGTCTACATCGTTCCCTAATTTTAAATTTCGAACATGTACTTGAAATATCTCTTTACGCTCGGTAATATTGGGAAGTTCGATATGAATAAGTCTATCAAAACGACCTGCTCGTAGTAATGCTCTGTCCAAAATATCGGCACGGTTCGTCGCTGCCAAAATGATAACGCCCGCGTCTGTAGAGAAACCGTCCATTTCAGTAAGCAGTTGATTTAATGTATTTTCGCGTTCATCGTTCGCCCCGCTCATGACATTCCGCCCGCGTGCCCGTCCGATAGCATCTATCTCGTCGATAAAAATAATACAAGGAGCTTTTTCTTTTGCCGTTTTAAAAAGGTCGCGAACTCGCGATGCTCCGACTCCAACAAACATTTCAACGAAATCCGAGCCTGAAAGGGAGAAAAAGGGAACGCCCGCTTCACCGGCTACGGCACGAGCCAACAACGTTTTCCCGGTTCCTGGAGGTCCCACTAACAAAGC
>DUOL01000074.1 GCA_012838875.1 Bacteroidales bacterium
GGAGCTTTGAAGAGCAAGGAGAAAAAGAGCGCCTTTAGAAGCTCCTTTTTCGACTATGCTATTCATAGCTCCTTCCTGCGGACTTGGAGGCGGAGACCGACCCCGAGCGTAGCGAGGGGGCACGCCCGGATAATAAATAAAAAAATAAACTTTATATACTTGAATGTTAGGTGATTAATGGAAATGGATTGACTTATTTTGTGTTTAGTCGCTTGGTAGTGAATTATTATTGAAACAAAAAAACTATTTTTGCAAAAGAAGATTTTTTCTTTTTATAAGTTTAATATGCTACATGAATAAGAAGTTACAATTTTTTAAAAAGAGTAGTAAGATAAACAGTAAGAAAATTATAAAAATATTCTGGATGTTATATGCCGGATTTTTCCTCTTGCTTGTGTTGCTCTTTTTCTTTATTTCACGAGGGTGGTTAGGTTTTATGCCTTCTTTCGAAGAGTTGGAAAATCCACGAACCAATTTGGCTACGGAAGTTTATTCGGAAGATGGTGAATTATTAGGCAAATATTATATTGAAAATCGTTCAAACTGCGATTATTCGGAGCTTTCGCCTATGTTATTAGAAGCTTTACTGGCTACGGAAGATATACGTTTTTATAAGCATTCGGGAGTGGATATTCGTGCTTTGCTCCGCGTAACTTCGGGCTTACTTACCTTCCAAAAGAAGGGAGGAGGAAGTACCATCTCGCAACAGTTAGCCAAAAATCTTTTCCCTCGCGACCCGAATGCAGGAATAGTTAAATTGGTAATTACGAAACTCAAAGAGTGGGTTGTTGCGGCACGTCTTGAACGAAGCTATTCCAAAAATGAGATTTTAGCGATGTATTTTAATACGGTCGATTTTGGAAGTAATTCCCTGGGAATTAAATCGGCTGCTGCTACCTATTTCAACAAACGTCCCATTGATTTGTCGGTAGAAGAGTCTGCGATGTTAGTGGGAATGCTTAAAGCGCCTACTCGTTTTAATCCGCGAAGAAATCCCGAAAACGCAATTCAAAGAAGAAATACCGTCTTGAAACAGATGGAAAAATATGATTATCTGACTCATACTGCTTTTGATTCAATTAAAGAGATTCCGATAGATATTTCTCAATTTTCTGCACAATCTCACGTTTCCGGAAAAGCGACCTATTTTCGCGAATATTTGCGACTTTTTCTTAATGATTGGTGTAAGAAGAATCCCAAGGAAGACGGTACCTATTACGACATTTATAAAGATGGGCTAAAGATTTATACGACAATTGATTCTCGTATGCAGCAATATGCTGAAGAGGCTGTTTATGAACATGTTTGCGAATATCTGCAACCTATGTTTTTCAATCATTGGAAAGGTCGGAAAAATGCTCCTTTTTTCAGAATCACAGAGGAGGAGACAGAGCGTATTTTAGTGTCAGCCATGAGACGTTCCGAAAGGTATGAAAATATGAGAGCTCAGGGCTTCTCCGAAAAAGAGATTCGCGAAGTGTTCGATAAACCCGTGAAAATGAAAGTTTTCTCTTGGAACGGAATGAAAGATACGGTTATGTCTCCAATGGATTCTCTACGCTATATGAAGAGTTTTCTGCATTGCGGACTAATGGCAATGGACGTAAATAGCGGACATGTAAAAGCGTACGTGGGCGGCGTGAATTATCGTTATTTCCAATTTGATCATGTTAAATTATCGAAACGGCAAGTAGGGTCAACCTTTAAACCTTATGTTTATACGGTAGCTATGCAAAATGGAGAGTATGACCCTTGTACGTTGGTTCCCAATGTTCCCGTTACTTTTGCTCCCGGCGATTGGGGCGTCATTGATTATTGGACACCACGTAACTCGGGAGATTACAAAGAGGGACAAATGCTACCGTTAAAGGAGGCTTTGGCACACTCATTAAATCATGTTTCGGCATTCTTGATGAAACAGTACGGACCGCAATCCGTTATTCAGTTAGTGCGTGCGATGGGTATGACCAGCGAAATTCCCGAAGTTCCGGCTATTTGTTTAGGGGCTTGTGAATTAACACTTTATGAACAGGTTGGAGCCATTAACTGTTTCCCAAATCAAGGAGTTTATGTAGAACCGATTTTTATAACAAAGATTTGCGACAAAGACGGAAACGTTATTTATTCGTTTACGCCGAAAACCAATGAGGCTATTGACCAAATCACGGCTTTTAAAACGGTGCGTTTGATGCAAGGGGTTGTAGATTATGGGACGGGTTGGAGTTTAAGAGGTAATAAATATCAACTCTCATTTCCGATAGCGGGGAAAACAGGAACAACCGACAATCAATCGGATGGTTGGTTTGTGGGATATACTCCGGTGCTCACTTGCGGTGTGTGGGTAGGTTGTGAAGATAGAGCCGCCCATTTTCGTTCCATTGCGTTGGGGCAGGGAGCTCGGACGGCATTGCCTGTTTTTGCACTGTTTATGAAAAAGTGTTATAACGACAAAGAACTCCCGTACCATAAAATGGTTGAAAATCCTAACAAATACCCGGGTTTGTATTTTCAACCCCCGCAAGCATACACAGGCGACCCGTCAGGATGTAATGAATCAACAAAAAAGAAAAAAACGTCCCATCAATTTGATTAATTAAATTAGAAAATAATGAAGTTATCGATTATTATACCGGTATATAATGAAGAGAAGACAATAAATCTAATTTTAGATAAAGTTTTAGCCGTTGAACTTATTAATAAAATCGAAAAAGAGATTATATTAGTAAATGACTGTTCTACAGATAACTCTAAGCAGGCGATATTGGAATATATTGCTCAACATCCGAAAGAGGATATTAAGTTTTATGAACAGCCGAAAAATATGGGCAAAGGAGCAGCGTTGCATCGTGGTTTTGATGAGGCGAAAGGCGATTATGTCATCATTCAAGATGCTGATTTAGAATATGACCCTAATGAATACAATCTATTGCTTCAGCCTGTCGTTGATGGTTTTGCAGATGTTGTGTACGGCTCTCGTTATATAGGTGGAAAACCGCACAGAATCCTCTTTTATTGGCACACCATCGGAAATAAATTCTTAACAAGCCTCTCTAATATGTTCTCTAATTTGAATTTATCCGATATGGAGACTTGCTATAAATTGTTTCGAACCGATATTATTCAATCCATCTATTTTAAAGAAAAGCGTTTCGGTTTCGAGCCCGAAGTTACCGCCAAACTTGCACGTTTTAAAAATATTAGAATTTACGAAGTGGGAATTTCGTACTATGGGCGAACTTTCGAGGAAGGGAAGAAAATCGGGTGGAAAGATGGGTTTAGAGCAATATTTTCTATCCTAAAATACAATATTTTTTCAAGAAAATATTTAAAAGATTGATTTTATCACTTTTTTCTTTTTTTGTATCTTTGCACTGAAAAAATATTTAATTAAATACTCGAGTTATAACTTACGAAAATGGATGAAGAGAGAGGTAATGTAGAACAATCTGAAGAACAATTCATTGATAATTCCGATAAAACTTTGGAAGAGTACAATTTGCATAAAATTGTACATGTTCAAAGCATGTTTGAAAAGTGGTTTTTGGATTATGCTTCGTATGTAATTCTTGACCGCGCACTGCCCGATGTTTATGATGGCTTAAAACCTGTTCAACGTAGAATTTTACATTCTATGGACGAGTTGGAAGACGGACGATATAATAAAGTTGCCAATATAGTCGGTAATACCATGAAGTATCACCCGCACGGAGATAGGTCCATCGGTGATGCTATTGTGCAGTTGGGACAAAAGGAGTTCTTGATTGACACGCAAGGGAATTGGGGAAATATTTTCACGGGTGATCCGAGTGCCGCACCACGTTATATCGAAGCACGACTCTCTAAATTTGCTCTTGAAGTTGCCTTTAATCATAAAACAACTTCTTGGCAATCCTCTTATGACGGAAGGAATAAAGAACCTATTTTATTACCCGTTAAGTTTCCCTTGTTGCTGGCTCAAGGAGTGGAAGGGATTGCTGTGGGGCTTTCCACGCAAATACTTCCGCACAATTTTAATGAACTTATTGATGCCTCTGTTGCTATTTTAAAAAACAAATCTTTTGAAATTTATCCTGACTTTCCGACCGGTGGTTCTATTGATATTTCTAAATATAATGACGGGACGCGGGGTGGGAGAGTGCGAAATCGGGCGAAAATCTCTATTTTGGACGCCAAAACGCTACTCATCTCTGAACTTCCTTACGGTACCAATACGGCAAAATTGATAAAAGATTCGCGCAAATCAATTACCAGTGCCGTAGATAGTGGAAAGTTGAAAATTAAAAAAATTGATGATAATACCGCCGAAACCGTTCAAATAATTCTTCATTTACAAGCCGGCGTCTCACCCGACCAAACCATAGACGCATTGTATGCCTTTACAGATTGTGAAATGTCCTATTCACCCAATGCATGTGTTATATATAATGGAAAACCGGCTTTCCTTACCGTAAAAGAAATCTTGCAAATTAATACGCATAATACGGTAGAATTACTTAAAAAAGAGTTGCAAATTCAACTTCAAGAGCTTGAAGAGCAGTGGCATTGGATTTCATTAGAAAAGATATTTTTTGAGCAAAGAATATATAAAGAATTAGAAAAAGATACGAAAAATTGGGAAGAACAGTTGAAAAATATTGAAACCGCTTTTGACCCTTACCGTTCGCAGTTTAAAAAGGAAATTACACGTGACATGGTTCTTAAATTGTGCGAAAAACCGGTTCGTAAAATTTCTAAATTCGATATTAAAAAAGCAGAAGAACAAATTGCTAATATTGAAACGAATATTGATGAAGTTAAAAATCACTTAGCACATATTATTGATTATTCAATTCGCTATTTCCTAAATCTTCAAAAAAAATACGGGAAGAATTATCAACGGAAAACGGAAATTAAAAGCTTCGATACCATCGATGCAACCGCTGTTGCTGTCGCTAACCTTAAATTGTATGTTAATAAAAAAGAGGGCTTCGTAGGTACAAACCTGAAACGTGACGATGAACTTGAGTACGTGTGTGACTGCTCGGATATTGACGAAATTATTGTTTTTGGAGAAAATGGTAAATTTGTAGTCTCCAAGGTTTCGGAAAAACAGTTTATCGGGACCAATATTCTCCACGTTGATGTATTTAGAAGAAATGACGATAGGACTATTTATAATATGATATATTCGGACGGGAATAATGGGCGGGCTATGGTCAAACGTTTTGCAATCGGTGGAGTTATTCGTGATAGAGAGTATGACCTGACAAAAGGTAAGTCGGGGTCGAAAGTGCTTTATTTTACGTCGAATCCCAATGGAGAAGCCGAAAAAGTAAAAGTTTATCTGAAAGCAAAGCCGAAATTGAAAAAACTGCAATTTGAGTTTGATTTCAGTTCTATTGCGATTAAAGGTAGAACAGCACAAGGAAATATCTTATCACGAAACCCTGTCAGAAAAGTTGAGTTGAGCGAAAAGGGAATTTCAACATTGAGCGCTATTAAAATCTACTTCGATGATATTGTAATGAAACTCAATATCGAAGAACGAGGGGAATTACTCGGTTCTTTTAAAGAGGATGATAAGATTATTTCTATCTATCAATCAGGGTATTACCGAATTACCGGCTACGACTTAATTACTCATTTTGATGATGACTTAATCTCTATCCGAAAATTCAATCCTAAAATGATTGTATCTCTCATCTATCTCAACAAAAAGGAAGGAAAATATTTTGTAAAACGATTTAATCCTGAACTATCAGAGAAAAAAGTAGATATTTTACCGAACGGAAAAGAATTTGAGTTGGTTGAGGTTACCACAGAGATGTTGCCGCAGCTCGAAGTGAATTTTTACAAAAAGAACAAAGACGAAGTGGAGATGGAAGTGATTTCAGTGTCGGACTTTGTTTCCGTAATGAACATAAAAGCCAAAGGAAAACGACTCAGTTACGGAACCATAAAAAAAGTGAGTTTTATTGAACCGCTTCCTTATGAAGATGAGGAGGATGACGATACGGATAGTTACGAAGAAATGGAAACGGAACAGGAGTGCGTAGACAACATTGACGAAGCCGTTGCGAAAGAGGTTTTTGAACATATTGAAATCGAAGAAAAAGAAAAAAAGAAACCTTCTACAGATAAAGAAAAGGGAGAACAGCAGCAGTTAGAGATTTTTTAAACTGTCCGGTTTTTGTTCCTATACAAATAAATTCACATATTATATTTGTAAAAATGGAACGGTCAGTCTTTTTTAAAGATATCTTTATAAATTATTACTATGAAAAAAATAGCGATACAAATATCGATAAAAAATCCCATTTTTTTATTTATAATGCAAATATAAATAAAATAATTAATTTACCTGCCTTTATAACTTTCTGAATTGAATTTTTGAATTTACTTTGTCCCGATTCTGTCCCGTTAAGGGTTGTGTGAAACGCTAATGCCTTACGTATATAATGGTTTTAGCGTTTTTTGTGGCGGGAACGAGATTTGAACTCGTGACCTCCGGGTTATGAATCCGACGCTCTAACCAACTGAGCTACCCCGCCATGTTTTTTTGCGGTGGCAAAAATACAAAAAAAAAACTATATTTCTATTCAAAAAAATGATTTTACAATTTTTAACTCTATTTTCATAAAATCTCTATTTTTGCGTTCTTATTTTGATAATAGTTATAGAATAGTTGTCAATGATAAAAAGATTTTTAATTTTTTTGCTTCTCTTTTTTATCATTTTAACCTCTTTTGCACAATTTTCTTCCAGTATTAGAAAAGGTTCTGTTACCGTTTTAACTTCTTCTATCGTTTTAGATTCACTTTCTATTGTTCCTAATTCTTTGGTTCTTAACGGTATTAACACCTCTCAATTTACGGTTGATTATCTCTCCGCTACGCTTACCATTACCGATTCGCTTCTCATAGGTAAAACTATCGAATATAGTTATCGTTGTTTTCAGTATAATTTCTCAAAAAAATATTCTCATAAACCGCTAACTCTGATTACTCCGCAAGTTCAGCATTATGTACCTTACGTCATTAGCGATGGAGACGGTGCTATTTCGCAGCTTTTCTATGATCCTGCCCTACAAAGTAGCGGTTCGATTTCTCGTAAATTTTCTATTGGAAATAATCAAGATTTTACTTTAAATTCAGCTTTAAATCTTCAGCTTGTCGGAGAACTTTCTGAGGATTTATCTATCGTGGCTAACATAACGGATAAAAATGTCCCCATTCAACCCGAAGGGAATAGTCGAATGATTCAGGATTTTAATAAGATTTTTCTACAACTTAATTATAAAAACA
>DUOL01000075.1 GCA_012838875.1 Bacteroidales bacterium
ATAATTTTTACAATTGTGAAATATTGGTGCGAAATTGTTACAAAAGTGAACGATATTGATAAAACACACTCTCTGTAAGGACTGAAAAAATATAATAAATTAGAATAATCTTTAACTAATTGATACCCATAATAATATCTTGTTCTATTCATCTATTGCTTTAATAAAATTTAAAATGTTATGAACAGTACGGTTTAAAATTAAGTTATTTATATAAGTACCTATAATAGAGTATTATAATTCTGTTAATTATAGTAATGATTTAAAAAGTTATCAACAAAGTGAATTTTAATAGAAAAAATGATATTTTTGTAATTGTAAACAGAAGATATAAGAAAGTAATTAAGTTACATTTGTAATGAACATAATTTACAATTAGAATATAATGGTTGACAGAATTAAACAATTGATAGAATTTAAGGGTTTGAGCACGGCGGCATTTGCCGAATCTATAAATATTAATAGGTCCGGGCTCTCGCATATTTTTTCCGGACGCAATCAGCCCAGCCTTGATTTAGTAATGAAAATCTTAGAAACTTATCCTGAGGTAAGTACCGAATGGCTTATGTTTGGTAAAGGAAAGATGTTTCAAGAAACGCCTTCACAACACGAAAGCCCAAGTGGAGCTCCTATTCAGCCCGTGCCAATTCCTACACGTACACCTGATCTCTTTTCACAAACTATTGATGAACCGCAACCTACTGATATAATCCCCTCCGCTAAGCAGGAAATTAGCAATGACAAAAACGATATTGATAATTTAGAAGAGGAAAACAAAAAAAACGATACGGTAACAAAACGCGGAAAAAGAAAAAAGGAAAATAAGATTTCAAATCCTGGCGATATTCCGACACGCACTTCAAATAAAATTGCTACAAGCGATTCTCGTGAGGTTAAAACCATAGAAAAAATCATCTTCTTCTACTCAGATAATACTTTTACAATTTTTGAAGAAGATAGATAAAAATAAAAAACAACAGTCTATAAGCCGGATTCTGTAATATTCTGTCATTTATCTAGACTTAATGTCGCCATTAAGTTCTATCGACCTACCCTCCGAGTCAGGCGAGCCACCCTCAAGCCTCGGTTTATTTGGTCTTTCAACCCATGAGGTTTACCCCCAAAACCGTATTGCTACGATTTGGCGTGAGCTCTTACCTCACGTTTTCACCCTTACTTCGTATGAAGCGGTTATTTTCTGCGGCACTTTCTGTAGCTCTTGCAAGCCCCTTCCTGTTAGGAAGCATGGTGCTCTGTGTTGTCCGGACTTTCCTCTCTTTCCACGTATACACGTAAAAACAGCGACAGAACGACTGTTGTTTTTAAGATTAAAAAATCCCCATTGCGGGGATTTAATATATAAAATAAAGAACTTTATTTAATTCAAAAGAATATTTACTAATAATTGAGAATGATAGGCATTATAAGCATTAAGAGATTTTCGCCTTCTTCTTGTTTATCTCCCGGGAGAATTAATGCAGCACGGTTTGGTTGGGACATCTCTAAACGAATTTCGTTATAATTGAGGTTTTCAACCATTTCACGTAAAAATCTTGAGTTAAAACCGATATCCATAGTTTCACCTTCGTATTGTCCTGCAAGACTTTCCTCTGCCTTATTTGAAAAATCAATATCTTCTGCGGTAATTGTTACACCTTCTTCGGATAATGAAATACGCACTTGAAAAGTAGATTGATTAGAAAAGATACCAACTCTACGTATTGACTTTAAAAAGTCATCTCTAACAACGGTCAATTTATTAGGATTATCTTGAGGTATCACAGCTTCATAATTCGGATATTTTCCTTCTTTCAGTAGGGATAGGAGAGTGATATTTGAAAATGAAAACTGAATATAATTAATTTCTTCGGCATATTCTACCTTAATAGTTTCATTAAGTCCGGTTAAGATATTTTTGAGGTGCGCCATCGGCTTTTTAGGCAGAATAAATGAAATGAAATCATCGGACTTAACGTTGCTATTTTGGTAACGAACCATTTTGTGTGCGTCCGTTGTTACAAAAGTAATTCCATCGGCAGAAAGCTCACAAAGAATTCCCATCATAGTTGGTCTTAATTCATCATTCCCGGCAGCAAAAATAGTATTACCGATAGCTTTTTGTAAAATATTTGAGTCTATTTCAAACGATTTAACCGATTCAAATTCTTTAATCTGCGGATATTCGTCCGCCGAATAACAAGGAGAATCATATTCGCCACTTGCCGCGGTAAACTTAATGAATTGTTTTTCAGTATCAATGACGAAAACTATCGGCGTTTCCGGAATTAGCTTTAGAGTTTCTAATAAAATTTTAGAAGGAATAGCCACCGAGCCTTCGCCTTCTACATTAGATAATTCAATAACAGCACTCATTCTCGAATCCAAATCGGACGCCGTAACTGTTAATTGGTCTCCGTTAACGGTAAACAAAAAACAATCTAAAATTGCCATCGTACTGTTAGAGCCTAAAACACCGCTAATCGCACTTAAATTTTTATAAAGAACATTGCGAGAAACAATAAATTTCATAATTTTTGTTTTTTAATTTTTAATCTGCAAATATACAACTTTTTTTAATTCTCATCTTTTTTTTAAACAAAATCGCCATTTCACTTTTTGATGAAAAAAAATAACACAATTCGTTGATTATTAAACGATTTTCTCATTCTTCTTTAATTTCTGAACGGTCAAAAAGAGCTCTCACCGCTTTAGCTTCGGCACCTTCAGCATAAATTTTTTGATTTGTAGCAGGAAAAAGTACTACTTCAATTCTATCATCAGAAACATTTTTGAACTCTTTAATAGCACTGTTAGCCGCAATAATATTAGGAGTAATGACAGTAAAATCCGTAAAATCAATAAAATCACGGATTATTGCCAACTCATCGCTACTTACAAAAGTTTTACCATTATTCAATGCAACTTTGGTTTTCCCTCCTAAATTTTGAAAATAGGCAATCAACTCTTGGTCTATCCGCTGCGGGGAACTTCCTTGATAAAGCACAAATTGTATCTGTTGCGGCACCGAACGTTGATAAACGATTTCTTTTCTTAGATATCCGTTTACATCATAAAAACTCCATTTCCCCACCCGAAAACCATTTTGATAAACTCCTTTCATATTGAGAACGCTATCCGCATAATAACTCTCGGTTATGCCATTTCGCACCCCATTCACATAACGCATCACCGTCTGAATGTCGCCATTCACATAAAATAACTTATAATCACCGTCAAATTGGTCGTTGCGATAGGAAATCTCCTCCAATAAAATAGCTGTTTTCGCAGAATAGGTACGCCAAATTCCATCTTTAACCCCTTTTTTATAACTTTCCGTCTTAATTAATATCCCACGGTCTGAAAAATAGTTCCAAACACTATCTTTTAATTGGTCCCTAAAAATACCTTCCGAAGATTTTACCCCATTTTCATGAAAAAGCGTTGTATGTACCTTCACAGTCCCGTTAATAAAATTGGAAATACTTTTCAAATTCCCATTCGGGTAGTAGTAAGTAAACTTTCCCACAGGTGCATCATTATTGAAGCGCCCCTCATAAATCAAAGTAGTACCATTATATTTTTTCCAATAACCCTGTTTACGACCCTTATTATCAGTACGATTAAGCGTATCTTGTTGCGCAAAAAGCAAAGCCGTAGTAAGCAAAAAAACCGCTATAAATAAAAAACACCTCTTCATATTCTTATTATTACAAAATGCAAAACTAATATAAAAAGCTCAATTTTGAATAATTCTTCAGATTATTTTTGAAAAATCCTTATTCTTAAACTCATATCTTTTTCCCATTCAAGAAATTAATGAATGATGATTTAATTTCAATCTATTTATCACATTAAAAGGATAATAAATTTTTTAATTTTCTTTTGGGCGTGCCCCGTTCGCTGACGCTCACGGGTCGGCGCCCGGTTCCAAGTC
>DUOL01000076.1 GCA_012838875.1 Bacteroidales bacterium
AAAGCCCGTAAAGACGGGAGGCGATGAAGCCGCTGCCACAAAAAAGCGACTTTAGAAGCTCTTTTTGTGGCTTTGCGGCTTCACGACTACCGGCTGCGGACTTGTAGCCGGACGCCGACCCCGAGCGTAGCGAGGGGACACGCCCTAATAATTAAAAATAAAATTATCATCAACTACACAAAAAGGTAGGTATAAAAATAATAAATAGCTCATTTATAAAAGATTACCTCTCGGAAAAACATTGAAAATAGTTGATAAGAGAACTTCACAACTTATATAATTTTGAAAAAAATTTTACTTTCTTTAAAAATTTTCACCGTTTATAGCCTTTAAGTAAGAAAAAAAATATATTTTTGCACTCGATTTAAAAGATTTTAAAATTTAGTCAAATAATATATAAATCAAGTAATTAAAGAAAAACAATGAAAGTTTATCAAACAAATGAAATTAGAAATATTGCCATTATTGGAGGTAATCGTGTAGGGAAAACGACATTAGCGGAAACCATAGCTTTTCATGGAGGCGTAATTAGCAGACGGGGTACGGTTGATGATAAAAATACAATTTCTGACTACCGAGAAATCGAATTGGATAGACAACAATCTATTAACTCTACAGTTATGTATGCACAACATAACGGCATTAAAATCAACATGATAGACGCACCCGGGTTTGATGATTTTATTGGAGAAGTGATTGGCTCCTTACGCGTTGTGGATACGGCTATGATGGTAATTAATGCTCAAAATGGTGTTGATGTCGGTGCGGAAATTCAGTGGCGCTGGACGAAAAAGATGAATGTACCGGTTGTATTTGTTGTTAATCAATTGGATCATGAAAAAGCTAACTTTGATGAAACTCTTCGTCAATTAAAACATTATTTCGGTAATAACGTAACTCCGTTTCAATATCCAATCAATGCAGGTGTAGGTTTCGATTCTGTGGTTGATATACTTCAAAATAAACTTTTAAAGTTCCCAATCGGGGGCGGAAAGCCTATTGTAGAAGAGATTCCGGCAAGTGAGAAAGATAAAGTTGAAGAGATGCATAACGCACTTATTGAAGCAGCCGCAGAGAACGATGAGAAGTTGATGGATAAATATTTTGAAGAAGGTACGTTGAGTGAAGAAGAGATGATGCATGGCTTGAAATTGGGTGTAATAAGTCGAGGACTATTTCCGGTATTGTGTATAGCAGCTAAAACCGACCAAGGAGTAGTTCGTTTAATGGACTTTATTAAAGGAAATTGTCCTGCTCCTAACGAAGTAGAAGGCATGAAAACTAAAGACGGAAAAGTTATAAATTGCGACCCGGCAGCTTCATTTGTAGGTTATGTTTTTAAAACTACAATAGAACAGCACTTAGGGGAAATGGCATTTATAAAAGTTGCTGCCGGAGAAGTAGCAGAAGCTATGGATCTTTATAATCCTAATTCCAACAACAAAGAACGTATCTCTCAATTATTAGTTTGTGCAGGAAAAAATAGAGAAAAAATTGAAAAGGCTGTTGCCGGAGATATTGTTGCAACCATTAAGTTAAAAGGAACGCAAACTTCACATACGCTTGTGAAATCAGGAGATACAATAATAGAACCCACTCTATATCCTGAACCTAAATTCCGTACCGCCGTTAGAGCAAAAAATAGTTCCGATGACGAAAAATTAGGGGCTGCCTTGAATGAAATTAAAAAAACAGACCCAACCTTTTTAATGGAACAGTCGAAAGAATTAAGGCAAACTATTATTTCGGGGCAAGGAGAACAACAACTCAACCTTGTTAAATGGATGATTGAGAAGCTCTCTAAAATAGATATTGAATATTATCCTCCTAAAATTCCGTATCGTGAAACTATTACCAAATCTGCCGAAGCTTCGTATCGTCATAAAAAACAGTCGGGTGGTGCAGGTCAATTCGGTGAAGTTCACATGCTTATTGAAGCCTATTATGACGGCATGCCAAACCAAATGAAATATCCTATCCGTGGAACGGAAACCTACGACTTACCTTGGGGAGGCAAGTTAGTATATAACAACTGTATTGTAGGTGGAGCCATTGACGCTCGTTTTATGCCTGCCATTTTAAAAGGTATTATGGAAAGAATTGAGGAAGGTCCTCTGACAGGTTCGTATGCTCGTGATATTGTTGTAAATATTTTTGATGGGAAAATGCACCCCGTAGATTCTAACGAGTTGGCGTTCAAATTAGCCGGACGACAAGCATTCCGCGAAGCATTTAAAAATGCAGGACCCAAAATTCTTGAACCTATTTATGACGTTGAAGTTTTTGTACCTTCCGATAGAATGGGGGACGTTATGACTGACCTACAAGGACGTAGAGGGGTTGTAATGGGAATGGAAAGCGAAGGTGAATTTCAAATTATTAAAGCAAAGGTTCCATTAGCAGAAATGAATAAATATTCCACCACATTAAGCTCAATCACGTCAGGAAGAGCATCGTATGGAATGAAATTCTCTGAATACCAACAAGTTCCTGCTGATATTCAAGCAGAAATTATTAAGAAATACGAAGAAGAAAATAAAGAAGAAGAATAGACTACAAATTTTCGTAATCGTATACTATTTAACTTATCTAGCGGTTTTCAACTTTTTCGCAAAAGAGTTATAGAAAATCGCTAGATTTTTTTATTCTCACAGAGAAGATGAAAAAATGACAATTTGGCAGTATTTTAATCTGGCAACATATTTGTATTTAGAATAGTAGTTAAATAGATTAAAAATAAAAATTTGTATACGATGAACTTAAATAAATTTACCATAAAATCACAAGAAGCTATTGCGAATGCGCAAATGATTGCCATGAACAATAAGCAACAGCAAATAGACAATCTCCATATTTTAAAATCCATTTTAGAAAATGATGAGAATGTAATTCCCTTTATATTAAAGAAGCAAGATGCATATCCTCAACAGATACTTCAAGTACTAAACGAACAACTAAAAACGATTCCGAAAGTAGAAGGGGGAAACATTTATCTATCCACTTCGGCGCAAAAGAGTATACAAAACGCGATACAGTTTTGTAATGATTTGGGTGATGAGTTTGTAGCGTTAGAGCATCTTTTTTACGGAATTTTCATGTCTAATGACAAGACGGCTACTATTTTAAAAGATGCGGGGGTAACGGAAAACGGGATTAAAAAGGCGATTCAAGATTTGCGTAAGGGAAGTAAAGTTACGAGTGCCAGCAGTGAAGAGACTTATAATGCACTAAATAAATATGCAACGAACTTAAATGAGGAGGCACGCAAGGGAAAATTGGACCCGGTAATTGGCCGTGATGATGAGATTCGGCGTGTTTTACAGATTTTGTCTCGTAGAACGAAGAATAATCCTATCCTGATAGGGGAGGCGGGCGTTGGAAAAACGGCTATAGCCGAAGGTTTGGCACATCGTCTGATTAGTGGCGATATTCCCGAAAATTTGAAAACAAAACAGCTATTTTCGCTTGATATGGGTGCTCTCATTGCGGGGGCTAAGTATAAAGGGGAATTTGAAGAGCGATTAAAAAGTGTTATCAAAGAGGTCGTTGAGTCAGACGGAGAGATTATTCTCTTTATTGATGAGATTCACACGTTGGTTGGTGCCGGTGGTGGCGGCGAGAGTGCCATGGATGCGGCAAATATTCTGAAACCTGCTTTAGCACGTGGAGAATTGCGTTCTATTGGTGCTACTACCTTAAAAGAGTATCAGAAATATTTTGAAAAAGATAAAGCTTTAGAACGCCGATTTCAACCTGTTTTAATCGAAGAACCCGATAGAATTTCCGCAATTTCTATTCTTCGTGGATTGAAAGAACGATACGAAACACATCACGAAGTGAGGATTCTTGATGAGGCTATTATTGCCGCTGTTGACCTTTCACAACGCTATATCACGGAGCGATTTTTACCCGATAAAGCGATTGACTTGATTGACGAAGCCGCCTCGAAATTAAAGTTAGAGATAAATTCAGTGCCTGAAGAACTCGACGAAGTAGAACGTAAAGTACGTCAGCTCGAAATTGAACGGGAAGCTCTTAAACGCGAAGAAACACCGGAGAAAATTGAAGAATTGAATAAAGAGATAGCCGCACTGCAAGAAGAGAGAGATAGTATAGCCTCGAAATGGCGAAATGAAAAAGAAGTTGTTGAAAAAATTCAAACTATTAAAAAGAATATTGAACAATATAAGTTAGAAGCTATAACAGCGGAGAGACAGGGAAATTACGGTCGCGTTGCGGAACTTCGATATGGTACGATTAAAGAAGCAGAGCATAAAATCGAGTCCTTGCAGAAAGAGTTGGACGAAATGCAGGCGAAAGGTGCTATGATAGATGAAGAGGTTGACGCTGACGATATTGCCGAAGTTGTAGCTCGTTGGACAGGGATCCCTGTAAGCAAAATGTTGGAAAGTGAACGTAAAAAATTATTGAACTTAGAAGAAGATTTGCATCGTAGAGTTATTGGGCAAGATGAGGCAATAACGGCAATTGCAGACGCAATTCGCCGCAGTCGTGCAGGGTTACAAGATAGTCGCCGTCCGATTGGCTCCTTTATTTTTATGGGAACCACAGGTGTAGGGAAAACGGAATTGGCAAAAGCTTTGGCAGAAGATCTTTTCAATACGGAAGATGCGATGATTCGATTTGATATGAGCGAATTTCAAGAACGCCATTCAGTGTCTCGATTAATCGGCTCTCCTCCGGGATATGTAGGATACGATGAAGGTGGGCAACTTACCGAAAAAGTGCGTAGAAAACCGTATTCCGTAGTGTTATTTGATGAGATTGAGAAGGCACACCCCGACATTTTTAATATCCTATTACAGGTATTAGACGATGGACGTTTAACAGATAATAAGGGACGAACGGCAGATTTTAAAAACACAATCATTATCATGACCTCTAATATAGGGGCTAATATCATTCAAGAGAATTATTCAGACCGTAGTAATTGCTCCGAAACCGAATTGTTTGAAAAGACAAAAGCAGAGTTGATGGAGCTTTTAAAACGCACGTTACCACCCGAATTCATCAATCGTATTGATGAAATTGTGATGTTTCAACCGTTATCAAAACGAGAAATTAGAGAAATTATTAAGTTGCAAATCAATAACTTAAATAAGCTTTTAGAGCAACAAAACATCAAACTTGAATTTACAAAATATGCTCTTGATTTATTGGTAGAATTAGGATATGAGCCGACCTACGGAGCACGACCGCTAAAAAGAGTTATTCAAAAAAAGATACTAAATGAACTTTCAAAAATTATTTTAGATGGTAAAGTTGAGAAGGACAGTACAATCACCGTTGATAGTTTAGAAGATGGAAAATTCATCTTTTTAAATCAATAATTTTTTGTATTATTGTAAAAAAAAACAAATGAATAGAATTTATCTGATTTTTTTACTCCTTTTGCCGTATTTTGCTTATGCTCAGCAAAATAAAGCGGATGATATTGTAGGTTATTATTATAATATTGACCCATTTACCGGAGATGCTTCTCAAATTTATATTTATAAAACAAATAAAAATAAATATGAAGGGAAAGTTTGTTGGGTTGATAAAGAAGAAAAAAAGAAATTTTTAAATCTAGTTTTTCTAAAAGATTTAGAATTTAACAATGGGAAAAATGAGTGGCAAAATGGAGTTGTTAAATATCCGGGAAAGAATGGAACCTATGCCATGACCATGAAATTTGAATCGGAGACGAGACTGAAAGTCCGCGGATATTGGGGAGTTGCACTTTTGGGAAAAACTGTCTATTGGCATAAAGAAAAGGAAAAAAGAAACTAATAAAGATAGAAAACCATGATAAAAAAAATCTCTTTTTACGCTTTTTTATTTTTTCTAACTACTTATTTATCAGCACAATCCCCAGCAAAATACTGGATACAATTTACGGACAAAAATAATTCGGAATATTCAATCGAAAATCCTGACCGATATTTATCCGAGCGTGCCATTGAAAAACGCAAGATGTTTAATATTCCGATAACAGAAACTGATTTACCTGTTAATCAATTGTACATTAATAATATACTAAATTTAGATACAGGAATTGTACTTTTTACCAAGTCGAAATGGTTTAACGCCATTACCGTTTATACGGAAGACTCCTTATTTAGTGAGAAAATTCAAAAACTTCCGTTTGTAAAGGATTGGGAAAGAACTATTTCAATGAAAGAAACCGAACATTTTGTCCATAAAGACTCGATTTATATCTATAAAATAGATAGGGGAGAGGTGGAAAAGAAATCTCTGCCGAGAGAGTTGAATTATGGAGAAACGAACCGACAAATCCGTCTAAATAATGTTCATTGGTTGCATAGAATGGGCTTTTATGGAGAAAATATCGTCTTAATGGTTATGGATGCAGGGTTTCATAATGTTGATACGTTAAAATATTTTCAAAATTTAAGGGACGAACAACGTTTATTAGGCGTACGAAATTTTGTACAATTAGGCGTAAATCCATTTAAGAAAATGAGTCATGGAACGATGGTTTTATCGTGTATTGTCGGCTATATGCCCGATAAATATGTCGGGACAGCTCCGAAAGTTTCTGTCTATTTAGCCAAAACGGAAGATGAGAGAAGTGAAAATAAAATCGAAGAAGATAATTGGGTTGCAGGGATTGAGTGGGCTGACAGTTTAGGAGTTGATATTGTCAACTCCTCTTTAGGTTACACGAAATTTGATGACTCCACGGCGACAAGAAAATATGAAGATTTAACGGGACGGGTAAGTCGGGCTTCTATAGCCGCAGATATAGCTATTGAAAAAGGGTTAATTATTTGCAATAGTGCTGGTAATGAGGGAAATAAGAAATGGTATTATATCGGTTCGCCTGCTGACGCACACAATGTAATTAGTGTAGGTGCTACAAACAATAAAGGGAAAATTGCTCCATTTAGTTCGCATGGGCCGACTGCTGATGGTCGAGTTAAACCGGACGCTTGTGCTACGGGTTGGAATACGGAAGTGGTTCATCCGAGGGGAAGAGTAATCCCGAGTAATGGAACATCGTTTGCGTCGCCCATGTTAGCTGGTATGGTAGCTTGTCTACGCGAAGCTTTTCCGGAAAAAAGCAACTTTGAAATTATTCAAGCCGTACGCTTAAGCGGAAGTAAAGCAGAATATCCGGATAGAGATATGGGTTATGGAATCACAGACTTCCTAAAAGCATATAATTATCTGAAATATAATTACATAGACTTAAATGAAGCAAATCATCAGTTTATTCCAAGAATTAAAAATTTCGTTGTAAATGAGCAAACCTTAGAATTAAAAATCAATTCTAACTTCAAACAAACAATTTATTTTCAAATTGAGTTCCAAAAATCGAAAAAAGTTTTGAAAAAAAAGATTCCTGTTAAGATGGGAATTAATGATATCAAAATAAAACTTCCCAAAACCAAATTGGCTTACGATTTTATAAATTTAAAAATATTCAGAGACGACGATAAATTTGAATTTCTTTTAGGAATAGAGAAGTAGCCATATTTGTTTCAATCAGCTTTAAATCGGGCATATAGACATAAAATCAAAAAGGACAAAATGTCCAATAATTTATATTATGTTAAATAGCGGATTGAAGATATTACAGAGGCACATAAATAAATATGTCTCCTATTTGACATTCCGCTTTCAATTTTTTTCTTAAAATGCTTTATATGAGCAAGTTGGCTGCGTGAGGGCGCAGGTGGAAAGCCCGCAAAGCCGTTAGCCGCTGGGGACGCTGCGGCAAAAAAGCGACTTTAGAAGCTCTTTTTGCCGCATTGCGACCCCACGGCTAACGGCTGCGGACTTGTAACCGAAGACCGACCCGTGAGCGTTAGCGAACGGGGCACGCCCTAATTAAAAATAAAATTATTATTTCCCTGATTTTTGATATCGTCATTTATATACTTTTATGTATATTTGCACTTTCAAAAAGCTAAAATAAGATTAAAACTTGTGTTGAATTTTATCAAATCATTATTTTTACGCAGATTCATTTCCAAGAGTTCGATTGTCAGAGAGCATGTTCTTACGTCACTTACGGACGCAAAAGATGTTGGTCTTCTATGTGAAATTACTGATGAACAGTCGTATCAAGAGATAATGTCGCTATTTTTAAAACTTCCGAGAAGAGGTAGAACTTATTGGTTAATGGGTTACGTAAATGATAAGGCGGTGCCTTTTTACTGCATTCAACAACTTACTGCCGATTTTATTTGCAATAAAGAGTTTAATTGGTACGGGAAACCTCTAAAAATTCAAATTTTCGACTTTATTTCTAAAGAGTTTGATATGCTTATCGACTTCACTAACAGAGAGTTACCTGCGGTTCAAAGTATATTATCTCTTTCTCATGCCAAATTTATTGTTGGCGCAAATAAAAAAAATGACCAATTTTATGATTTATTAATTGATAGCGAGGAGATTTTTTCTCCTTTCTCGTTACTTCAACAAATTCATGATTATACTCTAAAATTAACAGGACAACATGATAAAAGATAAATTAACAGGCTTAGGTGTGGCTGTTGTTACACCATTTTATGAAAACGGAGAAGTCAATCATGAGCATTTAGCGTCATTAGTGAAAGATATTGTTTCTAATGGTGTTGACTATGTCGTTGGGCTTGGAACGACCAGTGAATCCCCTACTCTTTCGGAGACCGAAAAAGTTGAGATTATGCAAACGATTGTTGAAGCTGTTTCGGGACAAGTTCCGGTTTTAATGGGACTTGGTGGACCTTCAACCGATGCAATTATAAGTAAATTAAAAAAGTTTCATTTTCGTGGCATTGACGCTTTTTTATCGGTAACTCCGTATTATAATCGTCCATCACAAAAGGGTTTGTACCAACATTACAAAGAGATTTCCTATTATTCACCTCTCCCGATTGTGATATACAACATTCAATCGCGAACGGCTTGCAATCTTGAAGTCGAAACTACACTGAGTTTAGCCGAAGAGTGCAAAAATATTATTGCTATTAAGGAAGCGTCCGGGAATATGAACCAGATAATGCGAATTATTAATCACAAGCCTGACAGTTTTGCTGTTATTTCAGGTGACGATGCTATAACATTGCCACTTATTGCAGCCGGAGCAGATGGAGTTATATCTGTGATTGCTAATGCTTTACCAAAAGAAATGGCAGATTTAGTTCATCTTTGCTTGGAAAATAATTTTCCTGACGCACTTAAGTTGCATTTACGTATGCTTGATTTAATACAAGCATGTTTTAGGGAAGGAAATCCTGCCGGAATAAAAACTTTATTGTCTATACAGAAAAAGATAGATAATTTTTTACGACTTCCGCTAACACCGGCTTCTGAAGAGTTACAAGCATGCATTGAGAAATTATACTTTAATTTTAAAAATATATAAGTTTAAGTTATTTTGACATATCTTATATTCCCATATTATTAATATTATTAAGAAATGAGACATTTTTTATTACCGATTCTCTTAATTTTTTTACATTTCTCCCTTTTTTCACAAGATTTGAATAGAGAATTGTTAAAGAATGAAGAAAAACCCGAAGTTTATTTAGATTTAACCCTCTATTCACAAGAAGATATTCAGCAATTGTCTATGCTGTTTTCTATTGACGACTTACGCTATGAAGCCTTGTCAGAATCATATAATGTAAGAATTTGGCTTGCCAAAAAAGATTATCAGCATTTTTTAGATTTAAACATTCCGTTTACGTATAGCGAAAATAATGGAGAAAAGGCGGTTGCGATGGCTTACTCTTATGAAGAGATGTTAGGTTGGAATAAATATCCCACTTACTCAACTTATTTAGCTATGATGGACAGTTTTCAGAAGAAATATCCTACATTGTGTAAAATAGACACTATTTTAGCGGCGACACCCCGTAATCATGCGATTTTAGCAGCTCATATTTCAACATCTTTACATACTCCGACAAACAAACCTGAGTTTTTGTACTCCTCAACTATGCACGGTGATGAAGTTACGGGCTATTATTGCATGCTGCGATTGATTCACTATTTACTTTCTAATTACGATAGCGATGAAGAGGTTAGACAAATTGTCAATAATGTAAATTTATGGATTTGTCCCCTTGAAAATCCTGACGGTACTTATTATTCCGGCAATAATACAATTGGTAGCTCTCCGACTTCCACTCGTTCTAATTCCAATGGTGTGGATTTGAACAGAGTTTATCCTAATCCGTTAGTTGCTCCTTCGCAATTAGAGCCGGAGGTGAGTGCCATGGTTCAATTTTTTGCACAGCATCATTTTGTTATCTCTGCCAATTTTCATGGTGGAGCTGAGTTGGCTAATTATCCATGGGATTCGTGGACAAGTCGACAAAGGAAACATTCCGATGAGGCTTGGTGGAGATACGTTGCTCGTAATTATGCGGACACATGCCAACGGTACGGAGGGTCGTACTATTTTGACGATATGAATGATGGAATAACGAATGGAGGAGATTGGTATGTTATTTACGGTTCTCGTCAAGATTATCTTAATTACTATGAGCATTGCCGTGAAATTACATTAGAAATTTCGAGTTCTAAAACGCCTTCGGCTTCAACCTTACCCAGTTATTGGAATGCGAACAGGAGGGCAATGCTTAATTATATTAAAGAGGCACTTTACGGTTTCCGAGGAATTGTTTTTAATGCTTACACTCAACAGCCCATTCATGCCGAAATATTTATCAATCAACATGATAGTGTTTTTTCGCAAGTCTACTCACATCTTCCGATTGGTAATTATCATCGTCCTATCAAAGCAGGGACTTATTCCGTAACTTTTTCTGCTGAAGGGTATTGTCCGCGAACATTTACTATCACCACGCGGGACAAGCAGGTTGTACTATTTCATGTTGCCTTAACACCTTGCGATGAAGACGGCAATGTTCTTCCTGATACGACCCATTCCACTCCTAATGACGACTTGATAAGTTATTGGGAAGATGATTCTTTTCATTCTGTTGATTATGCGGACGGGGAAACTCCTATTGACGGACAAGTTGACGCAACGCATTATGCAACCGGAGTTCAGACGAATGATTTGGCAAATTTGATTAAAATATATCCCAATCCCACTTCAGAAACCGCTGTTATTTATCTAAAATCAATTAGTCTTGATTCTAAAATAAGGTATCAATGTTACGATTTGTACGGGAAATTACTTTTTGAAAATTATCTCACCTCGGATAAAACTTTATTACCACTATCTGCTTATCCTGCAGGCTTATATCTCATCAAACTTTACAAAGACAACTCCCCTATCGTCAATCTTAAATTAATTAAAAACTGAAATTCCAACTAATTGTCGGTAGTATTGGGAATAGGCTCATTTGGTATGCTTTGGATTGCATATCAAATTGTGAAAAATCTTGGCTAACATTGCTTTTGGTTTCAAAAAAGACAAAAAACGGATTTTGTCTATTATAGACATTATATACCGATAAGTTAAAACTGGATTCAAATTTTTTGGTTTTAACAAAAGTCCAATTTAAGGATAAATCGAGGCGATGATACGGGGGCAAGCGAAACGCATTTCTTTCGCTGTATTCAACCATCAAATTACCGGCAAAAAAGTAATATCCAATGGGAATTGTCATGGTATTTCCAGATGCGTAGACCCAAACCGCCGAAGCCATCAGTTTATTTCTTATTATTTCATAGCTTAAATTAATAGCTAAATCGTGTCTTCTATCATATTTAGCATAAAAGACTTTCCCGAAATTCAGGTCTTCAAATTTTCTTTTGGTTGTTGCCAAGGTATAGGCAATAAATCCAGTAAATCTTCCTTTTTTCTTCTCAATAAAAAACTCCACTCCGTACGACCACCCTTTACCAAAAGTATACATTTGATCAGGATTTACTCTTGTATACATAAAATCCAAGCCGTCTTTATACTCTATTAGATTTTTCATATCCTTGTAGTAAAAATCGATGTACGATTCAAACATATTATTATAAAAATTACGAAATAGTCCTAACGTAACTTGCGTTCCGACTTGCGGTTTTATTATATCGTTTGAGGGCATCCAAACATCGGTAGGGAGAGAAATTGTTGCTAAGGAAACTTGATGTATATATTGATAATTAAGTGTAAATGAGGACTTTATAGACGTATTACTATCTATAAGAAAACGCACAGCCAGACGAGGTTCTACATGATTAAATTGTTTTACTCGTTTGCCGGCTTTGTACTCAATGCTATCGACAATATTATTATAACTATCTAGGATATAGCGAGTAAATGGGCCTATGTGTTCAAAATGGGTATAACGCAAACCGACATTAAGTTTCAGCCATTTTATAATATCATATTCATCATTAGCGTAAAGTGCTAAGTCGTACGCATAATAGGGTTTGGATTTAGGGAGAGAAATTTGTGATAGCTCACCCGTTTCAACTTTATAGTTATTTGGGAAAAAGGTATGAAAAAGATGGTGCATTCCGAATGTAAGAGAATGATTCTTAACAGGTCTATAAGATAAATCACTTCTCAAACTGTAATCTCTTATTCCTGACAAAATATTAAACTCATAAATATCCATTCCCATTTTAGTACTAAAATCATAATTGCTAAAATTAAAAGATGTATTAAGGTTTAAATTGGGTTTTATGGCATAATTCCATTTTGCGGAGGCTACGGCATTGCCCCAAGCCAATTTTACAAATGTTGACCCTGAAAAAGATTTAAAGCCATAAACGTCATTACCGTAGTAAGAGCTAAAATAGAGTCTATGTTTAGCGTTAATGACGATATCTAATTTAGCATTAAGGTCGTAAAAGTAAAAATCAGTACCTTTAAGCGGCGAACCTTTCTTGAGGAACGGTTGGATAAGAAAATCGATATAGGTTCGGCGACCGGAAAGAGAGAATGAGCATTTTTCTTTTTTAATAGGACCTTGCACTGTCAATCGGGAAAAGATTAGACCGATGCCGCCGTCAACTTTAAAATGTTTCATATTTCCTTCTTGCTGAACAACATCAATGATAGAGGCTAATCGTCCACCATAATAGGCGGGCATTCCCGATTTTACAACATCTACCGACTTTACGGCATCAGGATTGAAAACGGAGAAAAAGCCAAAAAGATGTCCCGGACTATAAATTGTAGCGTCATCAAGTAAAATAAGATTTTGATCGGCAGTACCACCGCGAACATAAAACCCACTATTTCCTTCGCCTCCGGACATAACACCCGGTAGCAATTGAATAGCCTTCAGAATATCTACTTCTCCGAACAGGGCCGGCAGAGATTTAATAGTTCCAATTTCCATCTCCATTTTCCCCACATCAATACTAGAAATGCGACTCTCGCTACGTTGGGTAGTAACCACAACCTCGTCAGCTAAAATAGCTTTAGGGATTAATTGAATAGTATATTTTTCATTTTTCTTATGAAAAATAATTTTTTCATACTCCTCATAGCCAAACATATAAACTCTTATTTTGTAATATCCTACGTCGAGTGAAAGGGAAAAACTTCCGGAAGTAGAACTGACAACGATAGTTGGTTCTTTTAGGTTATTTGTATCTTGAAATGAGATGTACGCACCCGTTAATTTTTCGGCGGTGTGAGCGTCAATGATATTACCTGATATGGAATATTGTTGAGCAAAGCTCCATAAAGAGCAAAGATTGAGGAAGATAAAGAAAAAAAAGTGAGAGAAGTTGTTCATTATTTTCTTGTACAATCGTGCAAAGATAAATTATTTTTTTCTATCTTTGCCTTTTAAATTAAAAATGACTTTTAGAAGAAAACTATTATTCTTTTATTTATTAATTTCCCCATTTACAGTACTTTTCGCTCAAATACCACAAGGGTATTATAACAGTGCGATAGGCAAAAGCGGGCGAGATTTACAAGTCGCATTATCAGCAATCATAGACTCCCATAGAGTTGTGGGGTATGATGAATTGTGGTATTATTATACATTGACAGACTTAAAACCAGATGGCACAATTTGGGATATTTATACGGACCCTTATTGTTCTTTCCTTCCTACTGACCATGGCACAGTGGGTAGTGGAGAGTGTTATAGTTACAATCGTGAGCATGTTTTTTGTCAAAGTTGGTTTGGTAATGAGAGCGGGGCTCCCTATTCGGACATGTTTCATATTTATCCTGTTGATGCGTGGATAAATTCCACAAGAAATAACTTGCCTTACGGTGAAGTTGCCAATCCTACAAAGGTCTTCCAGAATGGTTCGCGATTTGGACCCAACTCATTTGTCGGTATCTACAACACACCGCCCTCAACCAATGCTTTTGAGCCGATTCAAGAGTTTAAAGGCGATATTGCCCGCACCTTCTTTTATATGGCAACACGCTACATGTTTGAAGATGCTAATTTTTCTACTTCGCACCCCATGACCAACAAATCTCAATTGCAGCCGTGGGCGTTAGAGATGTTGAAAAATTGGGCTATTCTTGACCCGGTAAGTCAAAAAGAGATTGATAGGAATAATGCAATTTATCAAATTCAACAAAACCGAAATCCCTATATTGATTATCCTGAATTGATAAATTTAGTTTGGGGTAATGATTCATTGACTGACACATTTCAGCCCGGCTTTGTGCCCACCGGTACAAAACCCCGCGTTATTCACTTTGCCGCTCCAACAAGTCAAACCATTGTCATAGTTTTTGATTCAAACTTAGTTCGAGCGTCAGCAGAAAATAGTTTAAATTATGCTATCAATGGAGGTATTTCTGTGGATTCCGCTATATTATCTCATGGCAATCAAGTAACTCTTTTATTGGAAAATCCTTTAACCATCGGTCTCCCCTACTATATGATTTTACGCAATATTCAGTCTACCAACGGCTATTTTATTCGTGATACTTCCATTGTTTTTGTCTACGGTTATTCTGAATATCATTCACCTATCACTTCATGGACTTTTGATTCCACATTAGGAGCACCCAATACGCCCCTCATAATAGAAGCCGATATTAATTACACTCCAACGCCTGCTTTCATGTACTTTGACGGCACGCACGGTTCTTCCATATTCATTACCGGGCAATCCGGAAATCAGTTAAATGCCTTTCCCGGTACAATTATCGGTGATCCGCGTATTGCCAACGCCGTGAGCGGACAATCATTAGCTTTAGTTAATGAAACAGCTAATCAAAAGTCGTTTGTGCTACAATTTTCGGGTAAATATTGGGAGGATTTTATAATAACATTAGCCTGTAGACGCACGCTGACGGGCTTTTACAAACATGTTTGGGAATGGAGTATTGATGGACAAAACTATGATACGCTACCTGCTAACACCGTGCCCGAAGAAATCCTAATTTTCGAACTTCAAACGATTGATTTGCAAAATATTGAAGAGCTTAATCGACAAGATTCCATTTTTATTCGTGTAACTCTCGACAGTGCAAGTAGCAATTCGGGAAATAATCGTTTTGACAATATCACCATACATGCCCAAAAATGCATGGTCAATTACTCTATTTTTGATACTATTTTAACCCATTTGCCTTACTCTAATCATGGTTTTCATCTTCAAGCTATAGAAGAGACAGGGAATTTTACCTTTTCGCGTGTCGGTGTCTTAGAAAACGGGTGCGATAGTTTAATAGAGCTTCATTTATATGTCATTGAGAATGAGGACCCTCCCACTATCATTCCATCTTTTCCTCCCTCCCACTCTGCTACTCATTTAACCATTTATCCAAATCCTACACATGAACTTATCAATTTAAAGATAGAAGGTGTAAACGGCGAAATAGATATTATCATTACCGATATAAACGGGAAAATTTTGCTTAGGGATACGAGAAATATAGAAAATAACGAAGAAACTTTTCCTCTAATTTTAAAAAATCTATCACGAGGTATCTATTTACTTACAATTCGTGGGGAAAATATCGTAACAACGTCAAAAGTTGTTATTTATTAATATCAAATAATTGATTTTATTTTTTATTAGGGCGTGCCCCCTCGCTTCGCTCGGGGTCGGTCTCCGCCTCCAAGTCCGCAGGAAGGAGCTATGAATAGCATAGTCGAAAAAGGAGCTTCTAAAGTCGCTCTTTTTCTCCTTGCTCTTCAAAGCTCC
>DUOL01000077.1 GCA_012838875.1 Bacteroidales bacterium
GTAGCTTTGTGAGTAATGTTGCAGGGCTTAAATCCAACACCCGCTACTATGTTAGAGCGTATGCAACGAATAGCATCGGAACTTCCTACGGAAACGTATTAGTTATAACAACTCCCACCCACTGCGGTACCGTTACCGACTACGACGGCAATGTGTACAATACCGTCTACATCGGTAGACAATGCTGGTTTAAAGAAAACTTACGCACTACTCACTACGCAGACGGAAACGTGGTTACAAGAGCTAATAATACAAGTACTAGTTATTATACTACTGAAGCTCACCATAACAACCCAAATTCATGCTGGTATTTTTGTAATCATGACAGTACTACCAAAGCTGATAGAGGCTTGCTCTATACGTGGCATGCGGTAATGAAAGGAGCCGGCTCCAGTGATAATAATCCTAGTGGTATTTTAGGGGTTTGCCCTTATGGATGGCACGTACCAAGTAGTAGCGAATGGTGCGAATTAGAAAATAACTTAAATCCGGGAATTGATATTACCTGTTCTAATGCCAATTTCCGAGGAACGATGGCAAAAATGTTAGCCAAACCTAAATATTGGAACTCCTACACCAACAACTCTTTTACACCCGGCTACTGGCATACGGATTCTACAGGATTCAACACGACTGATTTCTCTCTTATCCCTACGGGTTACATATATATGTCCTCAAGTTATGACAATTCTTATTACAATTATTGTGGCTTTTCAGGTTATCATACTCATTATGCAGCAAATCATAGCGGATTTACAACCGATGCCTATTTTTGGACCAGTTCGTCAGGGAAAAGTAGACAAATTAATTATAGTGAAACCGGAATTAAATTGGCAACAGGGGTAACGCTTACCAACGCATTTAGCGTTCGTTGTATTAAAGATTATTAAACATTAATCCATACATACATTATGCAAACGAAATATTATTTTTTAATCATTTTCTCTCTCTTTTTCACCGCATCTATATTTGCTCAACCTCCTCAAAAAATGAGTTATCAAGCAGTTGTGAGAGACCAACAAAACCATTTAGTTACCAATCAAGCGATTGGTGTAAAAATTAGTATCCTAAAAAACTCACCATTAGGGCATTCTGTCTATACGGAAACTCACTCCACTACAACAAATGGTAGTGGGTTAATGACAATAGAAGTTGGTGCCGGCACTCCCACTCCTACCAGTATTTTTGACTCTATTGATTGGAGTAGAAACAGTTATTATCTTAAAAGTGAAATTGACATTACAGGAGGAACGAATTATACATTAATTGGAACGCAACAGCTAATTACGGTGCCGTACGCTTTTTTTGCTAAATCTTTTGCCGAAGGCGATTACAATCGTCTTTACAACACTCCAACAGGAAATAATACCGGCGATATACTCTATTGGAATAGCAACGACAGCACGTGGCACATTATTTCTGCCGGCTCTGAAGGTCAAGTTCTTACTATGACTGCCAACGGCATACCGCAATGGCACACCACTATTTTCAATCAAAGTCTCCCTCCATCTATTATCACAGACTCCGTATTTTCTATCACCGGTTATACAATGAGAGTGGCAGCAACTATTTTAGACCCCGGCACAACGGGAATCATTGCTAGCGGCGTCTGCTGGAGCGAAACAAATCCTTCGCCTTCTATTGGCAACAACAACACGACAGACGGTTCGGGCACGGGTAGCTTTGTGAGTAATGTTGCAGGACTTAAATCCAACACCCGCTACTACGTTCGTGCATACGCAACCAACAGTGTAGGGACCTCCTACGGAAACGTATTAGTTATAACGACTCCCACCCACTGCGGTACCGTTACCGACTACGACGGCAATGTGTACAACACCGTCTATATCGGTAGACAATGCTGGTTTAAAGAAAACTTACGCACTACACACTACGCAGACGGAAATATAGTTCAAAAAGCCCCTAATATCAGTCTTACTCGCTACGCTGATATGGCTCATACTCAAAATGGGAATTCAGTCTGGTATTTTTGTAATCATGACAGCACTACCAAAGCTGATAGAGGCTTGCTCTATACGTGGCATGCAGTAATGAAAGGAGCCGGCTCCAGTGATAATAATCCCAGTGGTATTTTAGGAGTTTGCCCTTATGGGTGGCACGTTCCAAGTAGTAGTGAATGGTGCGAATTAGAAAATAACTTAAATCCGGGAATTGATATTACCTGTTCTAATGCCAATTTCCGAGGAACGATGGCAAAAGTATTAGCAAAACCTAAATATTGGAACTCCTACACCAACAACTCTTTTACTCCCGGTTACTGGCATACCGACTCTACGGGTTTTAATACTACCGATTTCTCTCTTATCCCTGCCGGTTATATATATGAATCTTATGGTAGTATATACAATTATAGCTCATACGATTCTTATTATGATAGCTATTATTGTTCTCTTCACGGAAGTAGCAGTAATCACTATCATTATACTTATACTCCTTCAGGATTAACGACTAATGCCTATTTCTGGACCAGTTCATCAGGAAAAAGTCGACAAATTAATTATAGTGAAACCGGAATCAAGTTAGCAATCAATGTTGCGCTTACCAACGCATATAGCGTGCGTTGTATTAAAGATTATTAAAACAATACTCCTTGATTTGTTCCATTTTTTATAGAAATTTATTAAAATGAAAAAAAGAACTCTTCTCCTCCTAATACTTTGTCTGTTAGCTATTATCGTAATAATTATCGTATTCTATAGTAATTCAGGTCCCACGGAAAAAAAAGTTTACAAATTGAATCATACTGAATTGCGAAAACTCAAAAAAGAGATTCCGCTCACTATACATCGCTATGAAAAAGCTCTCTTCTCCCTCAATTACTCTGATATGGATAGCTTGTCCCAGGGAGTAAAAAAATTATCCTCACAATTTCCTGAAATATTAATAGAAAAAGACGTCTATAAAGATACTCTCATGCTTAAACAGCTCTTTTACTATTTGAACGACCCAATTATACAGGAAATTTATCAATCTACCATACAATATTACCCTAATCTTGATGATTTAAAAGAAGAGCTTTCCTCTGCTTTAGCCTATTACCGACACTACTATCCGGAAGCCGAAATTCCAATTTTCTACACCTTAGTGCCGGGAATAGATACCGAAATGCCTTCTGTATTTGGTTATGATAACCAAATCTTTATAAATCTTGACCTCTATCTTGGAGAAAATAATAGCCATTATAAAAAAATGGGAATCCCTAACTATATTGTAGAACGTTGTGATAAAAAATATATAGCCATTGACTGCTTTAAAAAAGCATTAGTTTATAAACATTTACCGGAAAAAAAGACTCTTACGTTACTTGATAATCTGTTATATGAAGGGAAAAAACTCTATTTTACGCAGCTCATGTTCCCGGAAAGAAATGAACAAGATATTATCGGGTATACACTTACAAAATATGAATGGGCAGAAAAATACCAACCTGACGTTTGGAACTATCTGATAAAAAAAGAGTTACTGTTTTCTAACAGTAGTGATATCATTAGAAAATTTATAGAAGAAGCGCCTTTTACAAAGCCATTCACCAATGCTTCTCCCGGACGACTTGGAGCTTTTATCGGTTGGAAAATTATTCAAGGCTATATGAAAAATAATAGTAATGTTTCATTAGATGAATTAATGAAAAATACTGATAGCCAATACATTTTAAAGAATTCTTCTTATAAACCTTTGAAAAAATAATGCTTATTTTAAATTTTTATTAAAAAAATATTAACAATCTATTGACTTTTTAAAAAATTGTTGTATCTTTGTCTCAAACTTTAAAAACAAAATATCATGTCTATTAACAAAGTAATTTTAATCGGTCGTTTAGGAAAAGATCCTGAAGTAAAGACCTTGGAAAACGGCACAAAAAGAGCCAGTTTTTCATTAGCAACCAACGAGTTCTACAGGGATAAGGAGGGCAATAAAATTGAGAACACTGAGTGGCACAACATTATCTGTTGGCGAAATCTCGCAGAAATTGCCGAGAAATATCTCACGAAAGGGAAACTTATCTACGTAGAAGGGAAAATTAAAACCCGCTCATGGGAAGAAAATGGCGCAAAACGCTACATCACTGAAATTGAAGCTAATACCTTCACAATGCTCGGTCTTAAATCTGAAGAAGGTGGTGACCGAAGTCCCGAAGAAAGAATCGGAGGAGGTCCGGCTGTCCAGATGCCCGAAGCCAGTGTAGACGATATTGACCCGACTGATGACCTTCCATTTTAAACTTGAAGTTCATCTGAAAGATGCAGTGTAATCAATTATCCAAATTTACCGGCACTTAATTTTTCAAATAGAATCGTAATAGGAATTATTTGCTATGAACAACTGCTCAAAATTATTTGAAGCATCTCCTCATCTGCATATTGCCATACCTGCAATGAATGAGTTAGAATATTTACCCTTAACTCTTCAAACAATTAATAATCAGGAGAGTAACTATAAATACACCATCTATATTTGTGTGAATCAACCTGACAATTGGTGGCAAGAAAAAGAGAATGAGAAATTTGAGGTTTGTAAAAATAACGAACAACTATTGCTCTATTTAGCTCAATTAAACAATGATAAGATAAAAATCCTTGACTTTAGTTCAAAGGGTAAAGGATGGACGAGGAAAAAATATGGTGTTGGCTGGGCAAGAAAAGTACTTTTTGACCATATTTTAAAAATTGCCCGTGAAGACGACCTAATAATTAGCTTAGATGCTGATACGCTCATACCTTCCAACTACTTTCAACTAATCGGGGATTTTTTTAATACTCGCCCCACTGCAAATGTACTTTCCGTTCCCTATTTTCACCCATTAGGCGACAATTATGAGGCAAATCTGGCAATTCTTCGCTATGAAATATATATGCGTTGTTATCTTATCAATATGTTCCTCATAAATAGTCCCTATGCTTTTACAGCTATCGGCTCGGCAATAGTCATACGAATACGCGCATTGCGAAAAATCGGAGGAATTACCCCGATGAAAAGCGGTGAAGACTTCTACTTACTTCAAAAATTACGAAAGATGGGGCATATCCATCAATGGTTACCCGAAGTTGTAAAACCTGCCGCAAGGTTTTCCAATCGCGTATTCTTTGGCACAGGACCTGCCATACTTAAAGGAGCAAAAGGAGATTGGACAAGCTATCCTATTTATCATCCTCTTCTGTTCCAAGAGATTAAAAAAAATTATGAGTTAATCCCGACACTATTCCACGAAGAGATTGACACGCCTTTTATAACCTTTCTTAAACAGCAATTCCAAGACGAAAATCTTTGGCAACCTTTACGCAAAAATTCAAAAAACATTGAACAATTCACCAAAGCATTTCACGAAAAAGCAGATGGATTAAGAATTTTGCAGTTTTTTAAAGTTAAACAAAAAGAGTTGGAAATTACAGACGAAAAGGGAATGATAGACAGCCTCTCCCTCTTCTTTGGAACTATCCCCGACTTTCTAACGCCCTCCTTTAGCTTTGAAGAACTCACCACGGAGCAACTCAACATTTTACGCGAGCAACTATTCGCCTATGAAATGCTCCTCCGTAAGCGAAACGACGAGCATATTCCCTAAACCTTAATTAAGAATTAGATTTTAGGGAATCATTTTTTTAAAGTGAAAGTGAATAATTTCACATTTGGACCTCTATAGTTTTACAAAACTTGTCGTGCCATACGGAATTATCAGAGCCTAAAAATGACACCGTTCTACCGTATTACATGCCATAGTGTAATATCATTCTTTTCTTATTTGTTTAATTGTCTGAAGAACGATTTTAGTCCACACATAAATAAAAATCGGTAATACAATTACTACCAAATGATTATAATTATAAGCACTTTTAAAGTCAAGTTGAACAGCAGATATTATTGCTCTCGTTATGCCACAACCAAAACATTCGATACCGAAGATGTTTTTTATTAAACAAATTGAATGCTGCCCATTTAACCAATTAAGAGGAATTAAATATAGTAAAATTGGAAAAATTATAAGTCCGACGAGCTTCAAATAAATAAGAAAGTTTGATTTTAACACTTGCTTCCTTATAGAGTGAAAGTTCATCTTACATAAAAGATAATGTTTGATTGAATTTTTTGAAATTATATTTCTTCGTTCTCTCTCTAGCTGATATAATATCAACAATCCACCATATCAAACAACCATAACAGGTAATTATTTTTAGAATGCCAAGTGCAACGTCGTCCAACCAAAATCTTTCCCAACCCAGGAATATAGCAATAATAAGAATAATTGAAGGGTTACGAAATTCAAGCCCTTGAACAAGATAAAATTTATCATCATCCATCTTTTCAAGTTTTTCTTTAATAACCAAGAGGTCTTGTGGATTAAACTTTTCAGCATTCATTCCGATAAACAGGTCTACTTTTGACTTTTCCATAATATATAAATTTAATTCTCTTACTCATAAGGCTTTTCAGAATACGCCCCGTTTTTTTAAGTGATTTCTGAACTTCACTTTTATTTTAATAATCTTTATTTATTTTCTTGTGTATTTTTACGCTATATTTTTTAACTTTCCTCCAATTTCCGCTATTTCTCGAATAAGGTTCTTTTTACTTTAATAAGTACAAATATATAATATTTTTTGTTAATAAAGCATTTAAAATAATTTTATTTTTTATCCGGGCGTGCCCCGTTCGCTACCGCTCACGGGTCGGTCTTCGGTTCCAAGTCCGCGGGCACAAGCCCCGAAAATCGGAGCTTGTGACTATTTTAATCTAACTTTATTTTAATTTTTTTCTCTTTCGTGTCGGACTTGTCATTTGACCACTCTTTTCCCTGCCACTTTATGATAATATTTTCATCAGAAAAATAAATACTATCAATATAATCGCCTTTAAAACCCGCCATACATACATTTTCCTCTTTAATATTCATATATTGACCTGTAATAAAATTTTCTACTCGAACAAAAATATCATCTTCATCGGGTATATAAGCAACAAGTTTTTTTTCTAAATTATAGGCTTTGGCGAATAGGTAGGTTCTCTCTTTACTCTTTAGTGTTAATGGCAAAATGACATAATAAATACAGGAAATTCCACAATTTTGCCCAAGAATGATTGTATTTTCATCATTATCAATCAAACTTAAAATGCCACAACCTAATACTTCAAATGTATCTTTAGAAGTGTTATTCACTTTCTCATTGCCCCACTCTAACCTATAAATACTATCTCCTTGTAAATGATATTTTACAAATGAATTGCCTAC
>DUOL01000078.1 GCA_012838875.1 Bacteroidales bacterium
GCCGCTGGGGACGCGGCGGCAAAAAAGCGAGCTTGTAAGCTCTTTTTGCCGCTTTGCGTCCCCACGGCTTGTGCCCGCGGACTTGGAACCGGGCGCCGACCCCGAGCGCAGCGAGGGGACACGCCCTGATAAAGATTATAAAATATAGGAAAATAAATCTCTCTATTCTCTTGCTTTACTAAATTGAGAATAACATTAAAAGTGGCAAGACTAAGAGAATTAAGGAGATATAAACAATAATAAATATGCCTATGAATTTCCAGAAGACTTTCATGAAATAGAATGAGTCTTCCATCTCTGCCTCATTTTCCAACATTATAGCACGGCGACAAGAGTTAGAAAAACGATTGAGATAGGCAAATGGGACGATGAGAACGGCACCGAGGAGTATGTATAAAATCCCTATAATAAAAAAGATATTTCCTTGAGTTGTCGGTAAATTATAAGATGAAGGTGCTTGGAGTTGATCTATAAATTTAGACATTACTAACAACATGGCACCGGCTAATATCATTAAAGCAATGCCTATAAAGTTAATAATAGCAAAAAATTTAGTCCAATTGCTCGTAGTTAATAAATAATTTTGGGCTTGCTCCGATATCTTTATGTGGTTCTGATTTAATGAAGATAGTTCTTCTGTGGGGTTCATTGTTTCATTTTCCATGATAAAATAATTTTTAATAATTAAAAGACAAAGATACAAGATTTTTATTCAAAAAATCAACTTTCATGAAAGAATATTCGATTTTTATCTGCTTATATGCAGTGGATTATGCTACTTCAAGGTTAACCTGCGTAACATTTTCGAGTTGATGTATTTTGTCGAAAAGTGTATCAATAGAAGTGCGGTTACTGATTTGCACTTTCAATATTATTGAAGAGTGTTGATTCTTAAAATCTTTTTTAATAGAAAAATTAAAAAGGTATACTGACGTTTCTTTGAGAATTTTCTTGATACTTTCTATATCCGGATTGCAAATCTCGAAATGGATAGTGAGTAGTTTTACTTCGCCGGACGTTGCGCGTCTTTTGTCGAGGCGTTCAAGAACCAAAAGGACAAAAAGAGAGAGAAAAGTAAGGATTACAGCGGGGAAATAGAAGCCTGCTCCGACACACATTCCGATAATAGCGACTACCCAAATGGAAGCGGCGGTAGTCAAGCCGTAAACACTACCACGACTTTGAATGATAGCACCTGCTCCGAGAAACCCGATACCGGTTAAAATTTGGGCGGCTATACGTCCGGGGTCTCCGTTATGAAAGTGAAGATAATTTTGTGGAATCCAGATTGATAAGAGCATGGCAGCGGTTGAGGCTATGCAAATTAGCGCAAAGGTTCGCAAGCCTGCACTTTGTCGTCTTGTTTGGCGTTCGATACCAATAACCGAACCTAATAAAAAGCTAATAACCAATTTAATGGCAGCTGAAAGCGAGGTAACTTCCATACTATGGAGAGCTTTTTCAAAAACTTCAAAAATTTCAACCATATTCATTGCGGAACTATTTTATTGGATAAATGAAAACAAAAAATGGGCTTTTAGAGCCCATTTTTTTAAAATTAAAGAGCGGAAAACGAGACTCGAACTCGCGACCCTAACCTTGGCAAGGTTATGCTCTACCAACTGAGCTACTTCCGCATTAATGTCATACGTTGTACCTCGGGCGGGACTTGAACCCGCACGAACGCAATGTTCACGGGATTTTAAGTCCCGCGTGTCTACCAATTCCACCACCAAGGCAACTTTCAAAGAACATATTTGAGAGTGCAAAAATACATCTTTTTTTAATAAGAACAATATTTTTTTACTTTTTTTTTCGCTTAAATGAATTTTTCTCTTATTTTTGCATAAAACTTGATTTTACGGTTTGCAATTTATCAATTTAAAATTTATTAATATGAGTGCTTTCAAAGCTTATGATTTCCGAGGTGTTTTCGGTAAAGATTTTAATTTAGACGATATATACAAAATCGGCTTTTTTTTACCAACGTTACTTAAAACTTCTAAAGTATTAGTAGGTCGTGATATGAGAATGTCAACGCCGGATATGTTCTCGGCATTGTCAAAAGGGATAACCGATGCCGGTGCTGACGTGTACGACATGGGCTTGACGACCACCCCGATGGTCTATTATTTTACGGCAAAGCATCATTTTGATGCCTCAGTCATGATTACCGCTTCTCACAATCCCAAAGAGTATAACGGGTTGAAGGTGTCGCGTACGAACGCTCTACCCGTAGGATTTGATACCGGTTTGGGAGAATTGCAAAAAATGGTGGAAAATAAGAAAGTTGAACCGGTAGCCGAAAAAGGGAAAATTATCCCCTACTCCGTTAAAGACGAATACGTTAATTTTTTAAAGAACTATCAACATGATATCTCGAACTTGAATATTGCCATGGATTGTTCTAACGGTATGGCTTCTATTTTAGTGAAAGAGATTTTTGGGAATCAGCCTACCTATATTTTTGACGAATTGGACGGAACTTTTCCTAATCACGAGCCGAACCCCTTGGAAGAGGAGAATGTTAAACATATTAAGGACTTAGTTTTAAAGACGAAAGCCGATATCGGCGTAATTTTTGACGGAGATGCCGACAGGGTTATGTTTATTGATGAAAAAGGGAATTTCATAGCGCCGGATTTGATGATTGCCGTATTAGGGCATTATTTCATAAAAGAGAAAGATATGAAGGGGAAGGTAATTCAAGATATCAGAACCTCAAAATCGGTTTCCGAATATATTAATAAGTTAGGGAGAGAGGTTTGCATTTGGCGTGTCGGCAGAGCGTTTGCCGCCTTAAAACTACGTGAAATTGACGGGGCTTTCGGCGGTGAATTTGCCGGACATTACTATTTCCGTGATTTTTATTACTCGGATAGCGCCTTTGTTGCCGCTCTCGTTATTCTCAAAGTTATTAGCGACATGAAACGAGATAACATATCGGTTTCCGAGCTCATTTCCCAAATTGCGGTTTATGCTAACTCCGGTGAGATAAATTTCAAAATAGAAAAGAAATTAGAGGCGATGAATGCGTTAAAAGAGCATTTTATGGGAAAGGAAAAAGCAACGGAATTTATGGATTTTGACGGCTATAGAATTGAGTTCCCCGACTGGTGGTTTAACGTGCGTCCATCGAACACCGAACCCTATTTACGTCTATTATTAGAAGCCAAGACTCAAAAATTATTAGACGAAAAAACCGACGAAGCAAGAGCAATTCTAAAATCTTTTATAAAGTAATAAGTAATCTAAGTAATAAAAATTACAACGTTACTTTTACTTCATACTCTTCAAATCCTTCAATAATATCACCGACTTTGATATCATTGAATTTCTCAATGTTCAATCCGCATTCTTGCCCTGCTACAACCTCTTTAACATCATCTTTAAAGCGTTTTAGCGAGCCTAATTTTCCTGTGTAAATCACAATTCCTTCGCGGATAACTCTAACTTTATTATTTTTCTGTAATTTTCCATCAAGGACAAGACAGCCGGCGATAGTTCCGACTTTACTAATTTTAAAGGTTTCGCGAACTTCGAGGTTGCAAAGTATTTTCTCATGAATTTCGGGCGTATGCATACCTGCAATCGCATCTTTAATTTCATTAATAGCGGTATAAATAATGGAATAGATACGAATATCTATCTGTTCTTGTTCCGCTAACTTGCGTGAAGATGGCGAAGGACGTACTTGGAAGGCTACAATAATGGCGTTCGAAGCAGAGGCTAACATGACGTCCGTATCTGTAACCTGTCCCACGGACTTATGAATTACATTAACTTGCACTTGTTCGGTTGACAATTTCAGCAGCTCGTCAGTGAGCGCTTCTACGGAGCCGTCAGCATCACCCTTAACAATAAGATTAAGCTCTTTAAAATCACCAATAGCTAATCTTCGACCTATCTCTTCCAGCGTTATATGTTTTTGTGTCCGTATTCCTATTTCTCGAATCACCTGCATTCTCTTATTAGCGGCGATACGTGCTTCTTGTTCGGTCGCACAAACTCTGAAAATATCTCCTGCCTGCGGAGCCCCGTTCAAGCCGAGCATGAGAACCGGTGAAGAGGGTAACACTTCTTTTACTAACTGATTTCTCTCATTGTAAAGAGCTTTGACTTTACCGTAACAACTGCCTGCTAAAATAGGGTCGCCGTGTCTCAACGTTCCGTTTTGCACTAAAATTTTAGCGACATAGCCCTTTCCTTTATCCAACGAGGACTCAATCACCGTTCCCACCCCACTTCGATTGGGATTTGCCTTTAATTCAAGAAATTCGGCTTCTATTAAAACTTTTTCTAATAGTTCATTTACATTTGTTCCTAATTTGGCATTAATTTCTTGACATTGATATTTTCCTCCCCAATCTTCAACAAGGATATTCATTTTGGCAAGTCCTTCTTTAATTTTTTCAGGGTTGGCGTGCGGTTTGTCAATTTTTGTAATAGCAAATACCATTGGCACCCCTGCCGCTTGAGCGTGATTGATAGCTTCTACCGTTTGTGGCATAACATCATCATCGGCGGCGATAACAATAATACAGAGATCGGTAACCTTCGCACCTCGAGCACGCATCGCCGTAAAGGCTTCGTGTCCGGGAGTATCTAAAAAGGTAATCTTACGCCCACTCGGAAGTTGAACTTCATAAGCCCCGATGTGTTGCGTAATACCTCCTGCTTCACCTGCAATTACATTGGTTTTTCTTATGTAGTCAAGCAAAGATGTTTTCCCATGGTCAACGTGCCCCATAACTGCAATAATCGGATGACGAGGCTGCAAATCTTTCGGGTCATCTTCTTCCGCCAGCGTATGCTCATCTTCCACATCTATCCCGACAAACGAAACTTGGAAACCAAACTCTTCTGCTAAAAGAGCAATCGTTTCTGCATCAAGTCGCTGATTAATAGAGACAAACAAGCCGATAGACATACACGTTGAAATAATCTGATTCACAGAAATATTCATCATAGTAGCTAACTCGTTAGCCGTAATAAATTCTGCAACTTTAAGTATTTTTTCTTCTTCCTGTTCCTGTTTTTCGTGTTCTAGAATTTCAGCTTGAATAAGTTTTCGTTTTTCTCTTTTATATTTCGAGGTTTTGGATTTTCCCAAAGTCCCCATCCGTTGCATAGTTTCTTTAATCTGTCTGTCCAGCTCTTCGCTCGAAATTTCTGTTTTATCGGCTTCCTTAGCACCCCCTTTTGATAAATCGGAACTTTTAGGAGTATGAGAGGCCGGCTTCGGAACTTTTATTCTTTTACGTTTTCTCTCTTTCGGTTTTGTACTCGCACCGGTCGTTTTCTCTTTTTCATCGTCCCCCGCCTTTTGTTTAGGCTCTTTCTCTTTTTCCGTTTTTAAATCTATGATTCCAACAACCTTAATCCCCTTTAATTTTTCATATTCCGTTTCAATATGTTCTACTTTCTCCTCCTGCGGTTTCTCTTCAACTGCTTTATCAAGTACTTCTGCCTCGTGCTCTTCTTTTTCTATCGCTTGTTCATCAAGAGGCACGGTTGCTTCTTCTATCTCCTCTTCCGTAATTTTTTCCGTTTTCTTTCTCTTTTTCCCTACACTTTCTAAATCAATATAATCTACGATTTTAGGTCCTTGCAATGGCTTAACAGCCGTTTTTATATGCTCTTTCGCTTCTTTTTCTTTAGTTTTTGCTTTTTTAACCGTATCTTCGGTTTTAACTTCTTCAATTATTTCCTCTTCTTTTTCAACTGCTTCTATAACATCAGTTGTAGTTTTCTTGTCGCTTTCAGGCTCGGCATCTTTAACCTCTGCTTTTTTCCCTCTAGTTTTTTTAGAAGGTAACTCTATGACTCCAACAACTTTAGGAGTTTGTGCGGTTGTTTTAAAAACCTCAACAACTTCCGGTTTCTTTTGAGGTTCCGGCTCAACCGGAGGTGTTGTTTTTTGCTCTTCTATTACAACTTCACTAACCGGGGCTTCCACATCACTCGTCTTAGGATAAGTATAACCCAAATCTATTTTTTCGGCATTTTCCTTATCAGCTTTATCGGAATGGAATTCTTTCAGTAAAATTTCGTACATTTCACGTGTCAACTTCGTATTCGGGCTATCTTCAATGTCGATATGCTTATTATTCAACACCGCCACAATCGTACTTGTAGCAACATTAAATTCCCGAGCCGCTTTTCCCAAACGTAGTATTTTTTTCTCTTCTATCATATTTTGATTTTCTTTTTTACTATATATACTTTTTTCAGTTGTAAAATTATAAAATTAAAAAACAACACTTTTCTTGAAATTTATTCAATTTCCAGTTCTTTTTTAACCGAAGCTATCACCTCATCAACTGTTTCTTCTTCTAAATCGGTTCGTTGTATCAATTCCTCGCGACTTAATTTCAGAACGCTCTTCGCCGTATCACAACCAATCCCTTTGAAAACGTCAATAATCCACTGATCAAATTCATCATTAAATTCGTTTAAGTCCACATCGTCTTCGTCGACCTCATCATCTCTGAAAACATCAATTTCATATCCTGACAATCTACTTGCTAACTTAATATTGTAACCGCCTTTACCGATGGCAAGCGAAACTTGGTCGGCTTTCATAAAGACATTTGCCGTTTTATTTTCCTCATCTATTTCGATAGCCGAAATCTTTGCAGGACTTAAAGCTCTGGATATTAAAAGATTAATATTTGATGTATAATTAATAACGTCAATATTTTCATTTCTTAATTCTCTAACAATACTATGGATTCTACTTCCTTTCATACCCACGCAAGCACCAACGGGGTCTATTCTGTCGTCATAAGACTCAACTAATACTTTGGCTCTTTCACCGGGTGCACGAACGATATTTTTAATCGTAATTAATCCGTCATAAACTTCCGGGATTTCATTTTCCATCAATCTTTCGAGGAATGTCGGTGCCGTACGGGAAATAATAATGAGAGGCACGGAAGTTTTCATTTCAACTCTTAAAACAACGGCGGTAAGTGTATCGCCTTTTTTATATTTATCGGCGGGAATTTGTTCCGATTTAGGGAGTACTAACTCAACGCCCTCGTCATCGAGAACGAGTATCTCTTTTCGCCACACTTGGCTCACTTCTCCGGTAACAAGTTCGCCGATACGTTTTTCATATTTCTTATAGATAATATCTTTTTCGTACTCCAATATTTTAGCAATTAAATTTTGGCGTAGGGCTAAGATTTCGCGACGTCCAAAATTGGAAATTCGCTCCTTTTCAGTTACTTCGTCTCCCAATTCAAAATCAGGTTCAATTTTAATGGCATCGGAATAGGCTATTTGAGTAAGCTCATTTTCCACTTCGCCATCTTCAACAACTTCTCGAAACTTCAATATCTCAAGGTCGCCTCTGTCAACATTGACGATGACTTCAAAATTCTCATTATTGCCATATTTTTTCGCTAAAATTGTATGAAAAACGTCTCCTAAAATACGCATCAACGTTTCGCGGTCAATATTTTTATAATCCTTAAATTCCGCAAAGGTTTCACTTAAATTTAAACTTTCTTCCATTTTTTTTATTATTAATATTTATGTTTTATGTCCTCCTAAATAATAAAATAAGGGCTTTACGCCCCACATTATCAGCATTTCTTAAAGAAAACTCCCACTATGAGAGTGAGAGTTCCGCAAGTTGACCAACCAGGATTCGAACCTAGACAGACAGTACCAAAAACTGTAGTGCTACCGTTACACCATTGGTCAAAATTTCCATTCATTTTGAGATTGCAAAAATACATTTTTTTCTTTTATTACCAAACATTATTTTGCTTTTTTTTAATTTCCGCCTATTTTTTTCACATTTTTAAAAAAAAATGACGATTTTGAGAAAGGAAATTATAATCATAATTTTCTTTTGGGCGTGCCCCCTCGCTTCGCTCGGGGTCGGTCTCCGCCTCCAAGTCCGCAGGAAGGAGCTATGAATAGCATAGTCGAAAAAGGAGCTTCTAAAGTCGCTCTTTTTCTCCTTGCTCTTCAAAGCTCC
>DUOL01000079.1 GCA_012838875.1 Bacteroidales bacterium
AATTGGGACGACCACAGCCGTGCTCATCGCTATACCGCTCTCGCAATTGCCAAAAACTACCTCGATTCTTGTGCTCCAAACGCAATTCTTTTTACACTTGGCGACAACGACACCTTCCCTCTTTGGTACGCTCAAGAAGTTGAAGGCTACCGAACGGACGTTCGAGTTTGTAATCTCAGCCTATTGAGTACGGGCTGGTACGTTGACCAAATGAAACGTAAAGCTTATAATTCCGAACCGCTTCCCATCTCCTTAACTTGGGAACAATATAAAGACGGCACACGAGACCTTGTTGTATTAGAACCTGCCGGCGGACAATACCTTAACATAAAAGAGATTATCGAATATATCAAATCTCCCAATTTTGATGATAAAAATCAGATTATACTTCTCTCACGTGAAAAGGGATATAAATCGGACGGCATTGCCCTTCCTGCAAGCTTCTCATTGCCCGTTGACCGCGAAAAAGTACTCGCTAATAATACGGTTGCAATTAAAGATAGTGCTTTAATTGTTGATGAACTAAGATGGCAACTGAAGACCGGAGAGATGAATCAAGTGTTAAAAGCCTATATCGTAATGATGGATATTTTAGCTCATAATAATTGGGAAAGACCGATTTATTACGCATCGACTACGGGACCTGACGCCTACTTCGGCTTAGAAGAGTATTTCCAATTAGAAGGTTTAGCCTATCGATTAGTGCCTATCAAAACACGAAATCGTGGAGGATATGAAATGGGAAGAATTAACAGCGATGTTTTGTACGAAAATTTAATGAATGTTTTCGACGACCACTCACGAACCGACAGAATCAACAATCCTGACGCTCCGAAAAAAGAGCCTTATCCTTACGCTTGGGGTGGACTTAACGACCCACGAGTTTACAATTGCGAAGATAACATTCGCTTAACTCCTTTAATTAGAAATACTTATATTAGATTAGCAAATACTCTTACTGTCGAAGGTGAGATTGAGAAAGCAGAAGCAGTTCTTGATAGAGGAAATGTAGTTCTGCCTAACCAAACTATTCCTTATGTATCTACTTATAAATCAGACTATGCTCTATGGTGTTTGAACTATGTTCAACAGTATTTTAAACTACGCACTCCTTCCGGAGAAGAAAAGGGAATGGGAATGATAAAAGATATGTTGCAATCGTTTAAAGAAAATTTTGAGTGGTACGAAAAGCAGAGCAATAGAACTATAACTATACATTCCGACAATATCATTTCCGATTTTTATGTCATCGGGCAGATTTTAAATCAATTAAATAGTAAGCAGATTAAAAAGATTCAAAATGAGCTCAAAGCCATCAGAATAAATTCAACCGCTGACATTGCTATTAACACTCTTGACAAGCGACTCAGTGTAGGCATAACTCGTATTCAGGAAGACCAACAGAACGTAGTCCGTTCTTTCCAAGAGCTGAGAAACTTACTTGATTTTGCACAACTGTCGGGGAATGACCAAGCCGCCGAAAAGGCATTAGCAATCATTGAAAATCATCTAAAAACTATAGAAGGTTTAAGTCCCCAATTAGGTGCCGCCTTTAGAGATTTTGTTTTTAAATAAAAGGAAAAGAAAGCCAACAACTCTAAACCTCATAAATTCCATAAGATTTATGAGGTTTTTCTTTTTAATTTTTATAAGGGCGTGTCCCCTCGCTGCGCTCGGGGTCGGCGCCCGGTTCCAAGTCCGCGGGCACAAGCCGTGGGGACGCAAGGCGGCAAAAAGAGCTTACAAGCTCGCTTTTTTGCCGCCGCGTCCACAGCGGCTTCCGCCCT
>DUOL01000080.1 GCA_012838875.1 Bacteroidales bacterium
ACTATTTGATGAGAGTAAAAGATAGAAGATTCCTAAAAAAATAGAAAATATCGTTCTGTTGAGTTTTGTAATTCCTTTAATCATAGTTGTTTACAATAAAGCGTTCGTAATAATTTCGGTATAGGTCTCTTGCAACTCTTTCCCAAGATATTCTATTTGATGCGGTATAATGCTCATCGCAGTTTGTCCGGGAATGGTATTTATTTCAAGAAAATAGGGCGTCCCATCTGCCGTAACAATGTAATCAATCCGAGCCACGCCCTTGCAATCAAGAAAAAGGAATATTTTTTTTGAAAAATCCATTATTTTTTGAAACGCTTCTTTACTAATCGGAGCGGGCGTTACCATAGAATGTAAGTTGTCGGTATATTTCGACTCAAAATCGTAAAATTCATTCTCACTAATAATTTCTGTAACCGTGAGCGGAACAATTTCTCCCTTCGATTCTAACACCCCGCAAGTAACCTCTTTTCCTGCAAGATAGGCTTCAATTAAAATTTGCTTGTCATGTTTAAAGGCTTCGGTCGTAGCTCGATATAATTCTTCCTCGTTATGCACTTTGCTAACGCCAACGCTTGACCCTGAGTTACAGGGTTTTACAAAGCAAGGAAAGCCGCATACTTGGCGAACATTTTCAGCATCTATTGGAGTTCCTTTGTAAAAATGTAATGACGCCGCAATCGGAATCCCCAATTTAGCAACGGTAAGATTGCAGAAATATTTATTAAAAGTTAAAGCAGAAGTGAAAAGATCGCACCCCGTATAAGGAATATTTAGCATGTCAAAATAACCTTGCAACTTCCCATCTTCGCCGGGCGTTCCGTGTATTGCTATAAAAACAACATCAAAAAATATCTTTTCATTCGCCATCGTCAGCGAAAAGTCATTTTTATCAATCGAATAAACCGTCCCGTCTTCAGCCGTGCATGTCCAATCAACTCCCTTAATATGAATTAAATAAGGTTTAAATAGACGCTTATCTAAAATATCAAAAACGTTTTTTGCAGAAAGAAGAGAGATGTCGTGCTCTCCCGAATTTCCACCTGCTACAATAGCAACTTTTTTCATTTCACGATGATTCAAAATTAAACATAAAAAAACAAAATTACTCTTTTTTTTTCTCCTTTTAGCGCCATTTTCCGAAAATTTATGAGTATGTCATTGTTCAAAAAAAGTAATTTGGATTACATGTTTTTTCAGTGTATCAATAATTTTATTTTTTATTAGGGCGTGCCCCCTCGCTACGCTCGGGGTCGGCGCCCGGTTCCAAGTCCGCGGTCGCAAGCCGTGGGGACGCAAAGCGGCAAAAAGAGCTTACAAGCTCGCTTTTTTGCCGCCGCGTCCCCAGCGGCTTCCGCCCTTGCGGGCTTTCCACCTAAGCGCCTCACGCAGATAAATGGAAAGGAGCATCAATAATTGATGTACTCGTCGTAAAGAACTTGTAAATAAGACTTTAGATATAACTTTTCTTTATTAAGAAGCGAATCGTTTTCATTCTCCGTAGGATAAAAATAGTCCTTGAAACCATCGTATCGTAAGAAGTGATTCTCACGTATCCAATTCATTCCCCATTGGGTTTCAAAGGCAGCAAATTTTTCTGTCGTAGGATTAAAAATATCAAGACTCCAACGGTAATGCTCCGTAGGTAAGTGCAGCTGCCTGAGAAGGGTGAGCGGAATGTCAACTTGCGAACAAACAGCATTAATGGTCGTTCCACGATATTCATCTTTGATTGCTTTACCAAACCACAACATCGGAATGTGTTGATAATCAGGACTGTGATAGGGATTCTGCTTGTGCGTCTTATGACTATGGTCGGCAACTAAAATAAACAGTGTGTTGTCGTACCAAGGTTCATTTTTAACTAAGTCGAAATATTTTTTCAAACAATAATCGGTGTATTTTGCGGAATTTAGGTAAGCTAATTCCGCACACTCCCACGTTAATTGTTCGACCTTTTTCGGTTCGTCATACGGAGAATGCGTACTTCCTGTGAAAATCATACTGAAAAACGGCTCCTTTTCGTTCCTCATATCTTTAACATGATAGCTCAAAACCTCTTCGTCATAAATAGTAAGTTTACCTCTCGCTAAATCTTTGGGGAAATCCTTTTCTTCGACAATTTTGTCAAACCCGTTAAACATTATGTAGGCTTTTAAATTTCCATAAACCAAATCACCTCCAAAATAGAAAGAGGATTGATAACCGACTTTTTTTAAATCTTTTACTAAGCTATTAAGATTTTGATACTTTTCAATATTGTCGGTGATGACTTGAATAGGAATAGGAGGGAACCCGCTTAAAATCGCCGACAAGCCTTGCTGCGAGCGGTGTCCGTTAGCATATAGCTGTGTGAACAAAATGCCCCCTTTCTCTAATTCATGAAAAAAGGGAGTTATCCCCTCTTCACCGGTAATCGTTTCGATTAAATCTGCCGACCAACTTTCTAAGACGATGAGAACGATATTTATATTTTCAGATTTTAAAACCGATAAAGAACTATCCGTAGGAACTGTAAATAGCTCTTTTATAGTTGCTCGTGCCGTTGTTTCATCTAAATGAGCAAATGGATTGTTGTAGTTAAGAGATGAAAATCGAATGGAACTGTGCATTAAATTCCACGGCACGTTAACCGCGGCATCATTTAGAATTTGATGTTTTGAAAAATAGGCGGCACTCTGCGAAATGGGAATGGGCGAAACGCCACCGCGAATACCGATAAATTGTATCCCTAAACCAATGAGCAAAATGAAAAATGCAGGAATGTAAAATCTTTTTTTTACATCTATATGTGGTTTTATAATCCAATGTAAGTATGAATAAATCGAAATGAAAGAGAGGAAAATTGTTCCCAATATGACGGTGAGAGTATGTGTTGAACTCGCTGATTCGATAACTTCCGAAGGATTTTTTAAATAGGCAATAGCTTTGTAATTTATCTTTAACGACCACTCGTCATATATCGAAATATCTGAGAAAATTAATATGGAACAAAGAATTATAAAGGTTATCATGTAGATTTTTAATAGTAAATTTAAAAATTTTCTATTAAAAATTAATTGTAAGGTGAGTAAGATAAAAGGAATGACCAAAATGTATGAAATAGCGGAATAATCTAAGCGTAACGCATGCCAGAAAGTGGCAAAAATCTCACTTTTGGGAATTTCTATGATTAAATCTTGATTTGCAATAAGAAAAAAGATACGTCCAAAGGCGAAGAAAAGAA
>DUOL01000081.1 GCA_012838875.1 Bacteroidales bacterium
CGACAATTATCCTAATCCCTCACAACTATCAATTATGAATTTTTGATAATTTTTCGAGTTATAATATCATTCCCTTTTCGTAATCGAACAAAATAGACCCCATCTTTATACTCTTCCATGTTAATTTGGATTTTTTCACTTTGCATCGGCTGTGAAAAAACGGTTTGTCCAAGTAGATTGTAAATGGTAATATGCTCAATATTAGTTGCTTCAATGGTCAATGTTTGACGTACGGGATTTGGAGATAGAATGATATTCTCGGTTGCGGTTGTACTAATTCCCGTTTCATTTTTTTCAAAAACCGCATGAATAGTGTGATTAGCAACAACATTCGAGAAAGTATAACTTGTAATAGCTCCTTGATCAATATCATCTACATATACGGCTTTAATTCTATGCTCTGTAGCAGCTGTAATGGTAAAAGTCTTATTTTCATTGCGCAGAACGCCAATGGCGCCTGCAGGAGAAATTGTTCCTCCTGTCGTTGCTGTTGCTTGAATAGTATAAGTATCTTGCGTAATTTGAATGTCCTGACATAATGGATACGCTACACAACCATTAGAATAGGTGATTTCAACACAGTAGCTGTGTGTTCCTTGAGTCGCCTCTGTATGCAAGAAAGAAGTTTCCGTAGTCGAACCGATATAATTACCGTCATAATATACTTGATATGAAGCTATAGTTGTCGGGTTATTGTCTTGAATTAAAATGTCATCTATACATAAATAGTATCGATTGTTAGAAGTACATTGAATAGCTACGCGTTTGGTACCGGCAGGTATCGTATAGCTATATTGTGTCCATTCAAAAGGTACTTGAGAAACTGTAGCGAGGATAGTGAAATCTTCTTGTGCAATTCCGGAAGTTGAATAACCGACTTTAAAAGATTCTACATACTCGGTTTTATGCCCGCCACGAGCATAAAATGAAAAAGTACCATCTCCTGAAAAATCCAACTCAGGACTAATTAGCCAATCATTATTGGGAGGCGTTCTGGAAGCGAAGGAGGCAAAGAATTTACTCCCCGAATAGGCAGGAAAACCTTCGCCTTGACTTAAGGGAGTGCTTCCTGACGTAGGCGATACTTGCGAAGGATCAAAGACAATGTAAGCCATTCTACTTCCTTGATTAGTAAATGAGTATCTTGAAATAGTATAGGTGTATCCTCTATCTCCGTCAATATATTCCCAACCAAGAGCACCCGCTGAATTGATAGTAAAAGCAGTATGCGACTCTACATCTTCAAAAATAGCATTTGTTACATCAGGGGCTTGCCAATTTATTTGCACTTGATTCCCGTTTACGGTAAGTTGCAAATTGTCTATTTCAGAACAGTCATGATTAATGCCGTCATCAACTTCGACATCTTCACAAACAAAATCGTAACACTCGGTTCCTCCATAAACAGCGGCAACACAATAGTGATACACCCCGTTTAAAAGATTGCTTTCGACAAAATTTAGACTGGTAACCGTTGCTACTAAATTCCCGTTTCGGTAAATGTTATAAGCTGTAACACTGTCATTATTAGGCGAATCCCATGATAGGGTTACAGTAACGCTATCAGTTTCAATCACTAAATTAGAGACCCCTTCGCAAACATCACCCGTGCACTGTGTTTGTTGATAAATCGTTGTCGTATTAAAGGCTGTAGCGACCAATAAAACATTTCCGGGCGTTAATGTATGGGGTATTGAATAATTTCCATTTACATCCGTGAGTCCGCTAAAATAGTTACCGTTCCGTGAAATACAAATTAACACATTTTGCATGGGAGCGCCATTTACGGTAGCACGCCCGATGAAATTAGAACCGAGTGGGACTATTGTATTAGAGAGGATTAAGCTATCCGGTCGCTTAGTTCTTAATTGCAACGAAGCATCTCCAAAAGTTGTCCACGTTTTAACTGTAGAAATATCTGAGGTATACGAAGATTCCATTAACATCAGATTAGCTGCATTAACAGTGATAGCTCCCCAGTGCGTTCTTTGTTCGTTCGTATTGTATCCTGATTGATCTGAATAATTGTCGTAGTTAAAGCCCCCAGTTAAAATATCATAAAAGTAATCTTGTCCGCGTTGCGGAGGGTCCCAAGGTTGATTTATGGTGGACATCCATGTAACAACGGCTCCTCCGTTATCTTTTCTTAACCATGTTTCGGCAAAACAGACGCTACTTTCATGAAAAGCACCATTAATGCAGGCGACAGAGACAATGAAAGGGAGTTTATCTCCATTTGTAGAGTTATTTACTTGCGTGTTATTATATGAGGTCGTAACAAACGAGTTTGAACTCCCGTGCCCACAATAGGCAATTGTAGAAGCACCGGCATTGACGTGCGAGGCTAAGGTAGCTGAAGAAGCTCCCGGGTCATAGTTCTGTTTATGGGTTTGGTAAGTGAAATTTGCTAACCTTTGTGTGTAAATTCGTTGAATATGGGTGTAATCATACTCGTTATCATCGCCGGGTCCTTCATCTGAGGCGATTCCAATAAAAGTTTCCCGCCAATTCGGCTCCATGTTTGGCTCTTTTTCATATTGGATAGCCTTATTTATCTGGATTTGCAAATCAGCAGTGCCCGAACATGAAAATCGACCAATAGCAACGTCAGGATAATCATCGTTCCCGGCTACACACCCCAAAGCAGGGTCAGTAGGAGCATAACCTTCGCTGGCTAAAGTGTTGGATTTTATATCCGCCCAATCTCCAACCAATTGAACAAACATGAGGTTCGGATTCTGATTATAGGCAGTTTGAATTGCTGTGGTTACGTTAGCACCGTTATTGACAACTTGCTTAGTAACACGGTATCCCTTTTCTCTTTTCCATTGAATATAGGAATCAATAGTCGTTGAATATGCAGACGGAGTGAGAACTAAGATGTCACCATATTCGGCTATGGGTAACGTAGTAGAAGCACGGTTGGAATTAAAATTTAAGAATATGCTGCGATATAATCCCTCCTCTTCATGATTCATAATATTTCTATCATTTAAAAGTGGGTTCGTGGCTTCTTCTTTATTGAAAACTAATTCGACTTTAATATTATTATATATTCTAAGTATCTGTTCCTTAGCAAGATATTGAAATGGGAAAACTCGAACCGTAGTTCCGCGTACCGTTCTTATAATAAATGGCTCTTCCATTACGGTTAAATCACCGGGGTAGAAGTTGTCAATAATAGATTCGGGAGCAATCCGATAAGGAATCGTATCGGGATTTTGATTACGATAAATTATTCCGCGTGAAGGTAATAGCGGGTATTCTAGTTGCACTTCAATGTACTCGGAAGAGAGGATGCGTAACGAGACATTTTTTTGTGCAGGTAATTGTATTGAAGCACTGATAAAGGGAAGCTCAGCCCA
>DUOL01000082.1 GCA_012838875.1 Bacteroidales bacterium
GCATCCCTTCGGGGTTCGGTTATCGTTTGGCTAAACATTTGGCATGGTCGGCGTGAGGGCGCAGGTGGAAAGCCCGCAAGGGCGGAAGCCGCTGGGGACGCGGCGGCAAAAAAGCGACTTTAGAAGCTCTTTTTGCCGCCTTGCGTCCCCACGGCTTGTGCCCGCGGACTTGGAACCGAAGACCGACCCCGAGCGTAGCGAGGGGACACGCCCTGATAAAAATTAAAAATTAAAAAATTAAAAACAAAAATTGAGAATTTAAAAACAGATTTTCCCAATAATTTTTTAAATAGTATATATAATATTATTGTATGTCGCTTGAATATCGTTATAAAGCGGTAAAGTATCGGCAATTTATGTACGATGTTTTTGTATTTCTGAAAAGGAAGTGGAAATTCTAAACTTTTGCTATTTCGGAAAACCTACGGATTGCGTCAGTAGAATCTCTTGTGTGGAGGGCAATTGCAACAGTTTATGAAGTGCTTCTTTGTCGAAAGCGCCTCTTGCAACCGTAGCTAATCCTTCGGAGGCACAGTAGAGATAGATATTTTGGGATATGTAGCCACAGTTCGTGTAGGAATATTGCAAACTTGCCGCTTTATTCAAATCACTAACAATCAGAATATTAAGCGGGGCATCGGCTACATAATCTTGCAAGCCCGTATTTTTTCTATAGTCTCCTTTTTTCATTAGCGAGAGTTGATATTCCTTAGCATTATAGAAATAGATGCCCTCTTTTAGAACGACATAAAGCTCTAGTTCTTGGCAATTTCGGGCGGTAGGCGCCGTGCGTTTATCCTCTCTATTGAAGCCGTTAGCCGCCCACAGAAGATTGGAAAGTTGTTGCAACGACAACTCTTTGTCCGAAAATTCTCGAGAGCTTTTGCGTTCGTTTAGCGCTTGCATTAACGGTTTCCCAATATTTTTTTCGGGTTCCGGAAGTTTAATATCTTGTGCAGAGATAAAAGTTGACATAGCCATAATTGTAATCAGTGTTAATAAAAGTTTTTTCATAAATTATACTATTTAATAATATTAAAATACAAAGATACATTTTTATTTTAGGATAAACAAATTGGGGGGGAGTGGAAAAAATGGCAATATGCTATGACGAGTTTTGTTTGGTTGTGTTTTGAGTTGATTTAGGAGGTATTGTTATTAACTATTCGTACAAAGGAAAAAAATTATACTCGTCTGTTTGATAAAAAATGAATCATTTGTTGTAACTTTGCAATGTGTTTATCAATTTATAGAAATCAGGTCTAAGAAGATAAGAGCGTAAAAATATTAAAGAGATAAAAAAACGAAGTAACGTTTTACTATGTGTAATTTTAAAAAAATAACAACAAATAGCGGTTTAATTTCATTCGGTAATACCGGTGCAAGATTGAGTGATCCAAGAGCTACCTACATAAAAATTTTAGACGCTCTTGTTGAGTTTAGAAAATTAAACAAAAACTGGGACACTCAATCACAAGCCGAATTTGGGAAGTTATTAGGAGAGCTTGATATTTTTGAAATAAAAACAACTAACGTTGTAAGTTCAGACAAAGATGTGCGTCTTAAAACGGGTTTTGTTTCGCAATTAGGTTTTACAAATGAAGAACGGATTATAACAGCCGTCGGGAAAGAGTTATTAGCAAGTTCAAAATCTTTTGAAACAAACGAATTAGAAATATCAAAGGAGAGCTTTATTTATTTAAAACAATTTTTAAAATACCAACAAAACAACTTTGAAATAGTACCTTTACTCTCTTTGATATATGCGATTATTGAATTTGACAATGCATTGCCAATTGATTTTGTTACGTATGTTTGGTCAGGTTCGCAAACTGAAAATGAACTAATTGAAAATATAAGAAATTATAAAAACAGTTCTGATTATAAAGAAACTATTTATCTATCTATTTTAAATTCAGAAAATAGCGAGATAGCGAAAAAAAACTGTTCGCTTTTTTTTAACACTTATAGTTTTTCCGATGAAGAACAACGCAATCAACTTTTATTAGCTATCCTCCCACACGGGAAAGGAGATAAATTTAAACGGAAAACCATATCCCTTTTTAACGATTTATACTCATACTGGCAGAATAAAAATTTATGGAGTAACGTTAAGAAGAAAACATTCATACAAACCACTTTAAAGTCACGCTATAAGCACATTTCAAGTAAAAAGCCCGTCTACTATTTAGAATCATTATTTGGTACGACTTCCCTAAACAACTCGTCCAACTGGGAAGAAATCATTTCATTTTTTGAAAACAGCCCTTTAATTGCGTCAAAAAATGAAGAAGATTTTACGCTAAATTTCCACATTTTGTACATGTATATCAAGAAACTTTCTCTTTGTGAAGAGTATCAAGATTTGAATACAAGACACTTGAAGTTGCTTGATATTTTTGTATTTGAATACAACAAAATTAAACTAGATATTATTTTTTGGTATCTTTTCAAATCCGTTAAAAATGACTTGTTGAAAGTGAAACCACTTTCGGAAAACGAATACAGAATAAGATTAGAAGCAAATCAAAATAGCATAGGAGAAATATACAATTTCCTTAAGATTAATATTAATGAACTTTCTACAGAAATAGCGAATGATTTTCCTGACATTGAGGAACTTGGTTTTAAGAATTTCGCTTTGAGAAAAAAGGAAGAGCGATTATTAGAGTTAGTAAATTCCGTTTTTACAAAAGAAAATATCATCAAAATATTTGAAAATATTTATCCGAGAAACGATGAGCAAATTCGCAAACTTATCAAGGGGTGGTATCAAGAATACGAAGCTACGATTCCTGCATTATTTGAATATTTGTTAGGAATAGCTTTCTATTGGCTTTCGGAGAAACAAGTTAACATTTCAGATATACTTAATCCCGGATTGGACGCTAATCTTTTACCAAGAACCCACATGGCAGGAGGGCAGGCGGATATTATTATTCATTGCAAGGAAAAAGATTATTTGATTGAAGCAACTTTAAGTGAAAGTGACAGACAACGACAAATGGAAGCAGAGCCGGTTCCGCGACATTTAGCAAAACATATTTTAGAAGTAAATAGTAATAGTTTAGCGTTGTTTGTTGCGGGACAACTTGATCCGAATAATTTAGTAGTATTGCGTAATTACAAGTTTTCGGCTTGGTATAGTTCTGATGGTGAAAGTGTTGAGTCAATGGATATCTTACCTTTGTCGGTCTCTAATATGATTTATCTTTTAAAAAATGAAACTGATTTCAATAATGTTGAGAAAAAGTTTAATATATTATTAAATTCGGAAAACAAAGATGGTTACAAGTGGTATAAAGATGAAGTAAATAAAGCATTCAACAATGAAGATTAATAAAATATATAAAGGAGATTGTATTGAAGTTATCAATAAAAATATTGATATAAATTCTATACCGTTAATCTTTGCTGACCCGCCTTATAACCTTTCGGGGAGTTCATTAGACCTAAAGAATAACACGACCGGCGGAGCTTTTTATAAGGTAAATGAAGATTGGGATACGTTTGATTATGGAGACTATGTTAAATTTACGGTCAATTGGTTGCAAGCGGTTCACAACATTTTAACGGCAAACGGAAGTCTTTATATTTCTTGTACTCAGCACAATATCGGAGAAATCTTGGTTAAGGCAAAAAAACTTGGTTTTAAGCTCAACAATATTTTGACTTGGTATAAAGTGAATGCGATGCCGAACATAACAAAGCGGACATACACACACTCAACGGAGTTTGTTTGCTGGTTCGTTAAGGGTAAAAATTGGATTTTCAATTATGATGAAGTGAAGAAATTCAACCCGCATAAAACTAAGGAGGGTGAAAATAAACAGATGCGTGATTTTTTGGATTTCGTTAAATTGCCAATAGTTCAAGGGAAAGAAAGATTGCGAGGGGAAAATGGGCGTGCTTTGCATCCGACACAAAAACCGGAAAAGTTGTTAGAGTTGATTATTAGGGCATCATCAAATGAAAACGATATTGTTTTAGATCCCTTTTTTGGAACAGGAACAACGGGTGTTGTTGCACAAAGGTTAAACCGAAATTGGATTGGAATAGAGAATAATGCTGATTATATAAAAATGGCAAAAAAACGTTTAATGATAAAAGAATAAAATATGACTAACATTACTACTAAATTACAACTCGGAAATTGTATCGAACTTCTAAGGGAAGTCCCTTCGGGAAGTGTTAACCAAATTTTTGCCGACCCCCCTTATAACCTATCGGGAGCGACTTTTCAAACTGTTAAAAGTGGGAAAATGGTAACTTGCGATAAAGGAAATTGGGACATCATTGATGACATACACCGCTTTAATGAAGAGTGGGTAAAAGAGTGTATTCGGGTTTTAGCTGCTGACGGAACAATTTGGATTTCAGGAACTTTACACAATCACCCTTCGATAGGAGTAATTTTAAAAAAACTAAACTTATGGATTATCAATGATGTAATTTGGTTTAAGAGAAATGCTGCACCTTTATTATCAAAAAATCGCCTTGCTCCATCAACAGAATTAATTTGGATAGCAAGTAAGACGAAAAAGTACTATTTTGATTATGAAACTGCAAAAATGATAAATGGGGGAAAGCAAATGCGAAATCTTTGGGAGATAAATGCCGAAAAGCATAAGACATCTCACCCTACAGAAAAGCCTGAATCACTTTTAGAAAGAATTATTTTACTTGGAAGTAAACAAGGAGATACTATACTTGACCCATTTGCCGGAAGTGGAACGACCGGTGTTGTAGCAAAACGATTACAACGCCATTTTATCGGTTTTGAAATTAGCCCGGACTATTTTAAAATTGCACTTAATAGGATAAATGATGAAAAAACAGAGAACAAAGTTGTTTACTCTGAAAAGTTATTAAAACAAAGTGAGCAACTAAATCTATTTTTGGAAGAAAAGGCAAATGAATATAAGGCTAAATGCTTTGAAGATAAAGTTAAATCCGAACCATAAAAAATCAAATTTTCCCTATTTCTGTCCTACGTAAAACTTCACACTTAAAATTCGATGAGATGAAAAAAGTTATAGATACTGAAAGAGTACCCATAAAACTGTGGCTTGACGATGTTGAAGAGAACA
>DUOL01000083.1 GCA_012838875.1 Bacteroidales bacterium
ATGTTACAGCCCAAGAGCCATTTTTTTTGCAAAAATTGTGGAACGCAATCCGTGCGTTGGTTAGGGAGATGTCCTTCTTGCGGTGAATTTAATACTTTTGAAGAGGAGGTAATACACCGTGAAAAGCCCGATAAAGGTAAATCACTAAAAAAAACGAGTCCCTCTTCTCCTAAAAAAATTGAAGATATCTCTTTAATAGAAACGCCCCGATTGTCATCGGGATATGCCGAATTAGACAATGTGTTGGGCGGGGGCATCGTCAATGGCTCGTTAGTTTTATTAGGGGGCGAACCCGGCATTGGGAAATCAACGCTTTTGCTTCAAATGGCTTTGTCGGTTCGGGATTGCTCCGTTTTGTACGTATCCGGTGAAGAAAGCGAAGTACAACTAAAAATGCGAGCGAACCGCTTGGAAACGGCTTTTCTAAATGAAGATTGCTACATCTTAACGGAAACAAACACGCAAGAGATTTTTGCTCATATTGACAAACTAAAACCTCAACTCGTCATTATTGACTCTATCCAAACATTACAAAGTAATTTACTCGATTCTGCCGCCGGCTCTATTTCGCAAATTAAAGAGTGTGCCGCCGAATTTCAACATTTTGCAAAAACGCAAGCAATTCCTGTTTTTCTTATCGGACATATAACAAAAGACGGAACCATCGCAGGACCGAAAGTACTAGAACATATTGTAGATACGGTACTTCAATTTGAAGGCGACCAGCATTACGGCTATCGTATCGTGCGAAGTATGAAAAATCGTTTTGGCTCCACCGCCGAATTGGCTATATTTGAAATGCAAAGTAGCGGCTTAAAAGAGATTAACAATCCATCAGAGATTTTAATCACGCAACGAGACGAAAGCTTTAGCGGTAGTGCTATCGCTACCATACTTGAAGGAAATAGAACTTTGCTAATAGAGACGCAAGCGTTGGTCAGCAGTGCCGTGTACGGGACTCCGCAGCGTTCAGCAAACGGCTTTGACCTACGAAGAACAAATATGCTGTTAGCGGTTCTGGAGAAAAGATGCAATTTTAAATTAGGCAGTAAAGACGTTTTCCTCAACATTGCCGGTGGGATTCGTGTGGAAGACCCCGCTCTCGATTTGGCGGTCATTGCCTCTATCCTCTCCTCTTCATTAGATGAAGCTATTGACGCCCATACTTGTTTTACGGGCGAAGTCGGATTGAGCGGCGAAATCCGCCCCGTTACACGTATAGACCAGCGTATCGCAGAAGCAGAAAAAATTGGATTTAATAAAATGTTTCTTTCTAAATACAATATGAAAGGACTACAACCCAATAAAAAGGTTAAACTTATCCCTATCTCAAAAGTAGAAGAACTTTTTGAATTGCTATTTTCTAATGATAATTGAAATTAGTATCTGTTTGCCGCCCCCGACAGAACGTTCCTTTTTAGGCTAAAGCCATTGCTTAAAGTCGTTGCTAACTGCACGAATTGTACTTTATGGAACCGGGTCATAACCGCTACCGCCCCAAGGATTGCAAGATAAAATCCGTTTAATTGCCAACCACGTACCCTTAAACGGTCCGTGCTTTTTAATAGCTTCGAGACTATAATTGGAGCATGTCGGATAGTATCGACATTGTCTACCCATAAGAGGCGATAACGTCCATTGATAGATTTTAATTAATCCAATCAATATAAATGATAAAATCCGAGATAATATTTTCAATTTTCTAAAATTGGTTATACATTAAAACGAATATGCAAAATGTCGCCGTCTTGAACCTCATAGTTTTTCCCTTCCACCGCAAGTTTGCCGGCTTCTTTACATTTTAATTCGGAGCCGTAACGGATAAGATCATCATACTTGATAACTTCGGCACGTATGAAGCCTCGCTCTAAGTCGCTATGGATTACGCCTGCCGCTTGGGGCGCTAACGTTCCCTTTTTAATGGTCCACGCACGATTCTCTTTTCCGCCGACCGTAAAAAAAGAGATAAAATTGAGCATTTTATATGCCGTTTGTATCACTTTATTTACTCCCGGTACGGTTAATCCCGCATCTGCCAAAAATTCGGCTCTATCCTCCTCGCTTTGCAACTCGGCAATTTCCGCTTCAATCTTTCCGGCAATAAATAAAATCTCATCACCCGTCTGCGCAAGCGCATCTTTAACCTGCTCTACGTACGCATTGCCATTTACGGCATCGGCTTCATTCACGTTACAAACAAACATCACCGGTTTATCGGTCAGCAACATCATATCGGCAACTGCCGCTTTTTCTTCGGACGTAACATCAAGAGTCCGAATATTCTGAAAATTTTCGAGATGATTTTTATGTTTTAATAAGATTTCGAGCATCTTTTTAGCCTCTTTCTCACCCACTTTTGCCGCTTTTTCAACTTTGGTTATCTTTTTCTCAATCTGCTCTAAATCTTTAACTTGCAATTCAAATTCCACAATCTCTATATCTCTCACCGGGTCAATAGAACCCTCTATATGAGGCAAATTCGGATTATCAAAACAACGAAGCACATGAATTAAAGCATCGCACTGCCTAACGTCTGCTAAAAAGCTATTGCCAATACCTTCACCCTGACTTGCCCCTTTTGCAAGTCCCGGAATATCAACTAAATCCAATGTTGCGAAGACCAACTTCTCTGCTTTTATCATCGTATCAATTTTGCTCAACCGTTCATCCGGAACATAGCAAAAACCCACGTTAGATTTATTGGTACTATAAGCAAAATCGGTAATTGCCGCTTTAGTATCAGAAATACAATTGAACAGGGTTGTCTTTCCCGAGTTGGTAAGACCAATAATTCCACATTTTAATCCCATAAAACTATTTTTTAAAAGCCCAGCGCTACATCCATAACTCCTTTAATTTCAGGAATATGCTTTTTAATTGTAGCTTCGACACCACTTTTTAAAGTTATTTTAGCATGCGGACAAGTACCACAAGCCCCTTGTAATTTAACCTCCACAATATTATCTTCAGTAATTCCAATATATTGAATATCACCGCCATCTTGTTGCAAATAAGGACGAATTTGCTGAATCACAGCTTTTACTTTCTCTTCTAAACTTAAATTTTCCATGATTACTTATATTTTTTTAGATTTGCAAAAATAACACATTTTTGATTACTTTTTCCTTCCAAAAAGTCAACTTTTACACAACTTTATTTATGTCCAATTATCCATTTACGGACTAAAAGAGATAAGCAAACTGCTCATTTGCCCATTTCCCTTGTGCTTTCAGGGTTTGCTCAATCACATCACGCACACAACCTTCCCCCCCCTTTTGAAAGGAAATATATTCCGCAAGCGCTTTAATCTCCTCACACGCATCGGCGGGACAAGTCTTCACACCCACATGTTGCATAAGCTCAAAGTCGGGCAAATCGTCCCCCATATAAAGCACCTCTTCGGGTTTAATATTTTTATTTTTGCAATACTCTTCAAAAACGGGCAATTTATCGCTTATACGCAAAAAAACATCCATTTTTGGAAAATTTTTAAAGCGAAGACGCATAGTTTCCGATATTCCGCCCGAAATCACAGCCACATGATAGCCCATTTTTAACGCATATTGTATAGCGTAACCGTCTTTCACATTGGTTGCTCTAATTTGCTCTCCATCAGCAAGAACATAAATTTTCCCGTCCGAGAGGACACCGTCAAAATCAAAAATAAAAGTAGTTACCTTTTTTAATTTTTGTCTATAATTTTCTCCCATGGCTATTTTATTTAGTTATTTCCGTCCGTTTTCATAAAACAAACTATGAGGCTAAATGTTTATTTTCGCTTCATAAATCAATGAACAAACGCCGTCACGCTGTTAATATTGTTCAGTTACATAATGATATACAACGAATAATTCCACACATTTCTTACTAAAAGGATAACAATAATTTTAATTTTAATCAGGGCGTGCCCCCTCGCTACGCTCGGGGTCGGTCTTCGGTTCCAAGTCCGCGGGCGGTAGCCGTGGGGTCGCAAGGCGGCAAAAAGAGCTTCTAAAGTCGCTTTTTTGCCGCCGCGTCCCCAGCGGCTTCCGCCCTTGCGGGCTTTCCACCTGCGCCCTCACGCACGCAAATTGCTCGTGCAGAGGCGTTTAAGCAGATGATAGAAAATTATCGCTCATTAAGCGGAAGCGGAATGAACGAAGAGTGTCGTATCAATAATCGATTTAAAGCAGGAAATGAATTGATGAAATTCCACTCAATTGTATGGATAATATAAGTTTAACCAATACAATTTTTTATAAAAAAAGAAGAAGAGGTTAACGTAAATTCCATTTTAAAAACTCCTTATTTGCATTCAACATAATGTAGATATTCAACTACTGAACTCGCTTTATGATTTCTATTTTCTGTTTTATCTGCTTTGAATCTATTGTATTCTTTTTTAAATATTCCGTATTTACCTCTTTTAGACATAATTGTTCTTACTTCATCTTCCGTCATCAAGCCTTCATTGTTATAACTCAAAAAAATATAACTTACATTTGCTTTTTGAATAATATTTTCAAAAGATTTTAAAACATCCTTTTTTTGTGAAAATTTTGATTTTTGATTTGAATAATCTCTAAGTCCTGTTTTTCCTTTTATTTTGGGATTATCATATTTGGCAATAGTTTCAAGTAAATGATAGTTTGATGCATACTGTCTGTGATTATATGGAGGATCAAGATATAAAACATCTCCCTCTACTTTTTCAATTAAAGTTTCAATGTCTTCATTATAAACATGATGCTCGATTTCATTGAATACAAAATCTGCTGGTTTCATTAAAAAACTTTGTTGTGCTGTTTTTTTTAATTGTTTCAAAAAAGCACCGTAAACAGAAGCAGTATTTGCAACTTTATCTACATTTTCAATAAGAGTAGCAAGTAAAAAATAATATTCATTATTATTTATTTTATTTTCATTTTTCCATTCTTCAACTTTTTCTCTTATTGCATCTACTTTTTTGCCGTTTTCATCAGAAAAATATTGTCTTTCAAATTTTTTATTTTTTGTCCCACCTAAGCAATAATTTTTATAAATAAAACCTTCTCTCAATTCTAAATTATCTAAAAAGTCACAAACAAAATCTGCTCTTTTTTCATAATCAATTTTTTTAAAATCTGCTAACTCATTTTCTAATCCCAGAAACTTTAAAACCTCATGATTTTCAATATAGTTTTTATTAAGGACGAAGCTATAATATTGTAAATCATTAGCAATAACTTTGTGTCCTTTTTTCTTAAAATGTTGTCCAACAATTCCAGTTCCTGCAAACAAATCTAAAAAAGTAAAATCCTTTTTACCAACTACTTGATAAATTGATTTTTCTAAAAAATCCAGGAGCGATTTTTTGGATCCAATATAATTCATAATTTATTCTAATTTTAAAATAATTAATCTTCTGGATAAAGTTTTTTCATAATGTTTTCTGTAATCTCATGACTAATCTTTAAAACACTTGTTTTTCTATACGCAACAGGGTCGTATTGATAGCAACCTTTGCAACCAAGTTCTTTAGTGTAAATTTCATTCCCTTCGTAAAATGAATAAGGATTTCCTTTTAGATTTTTAGCATTCCAACGTAAGTTGGTTTCTTTGCAACGTTTGCAAATTTGTCTTTTCGCATTGTTAGCAGCTTTTGACAAAGGCTGAAAATCCTCTAATTTTTGAGTTTTAGTATCAGAAATTCTGCAGTTGTCTTTTCTTCCATCTTTATGGTCAATTTCAATTTTGGTATTTTCGGAATTTCCATTAATACCAAGCATTACACAATTTTGATTTTTGTAAAAATCTTTGATATCTTGGCGAATGTTTTGATTAAATGTTTTTTCTGTATTGAAACCCAAAAGCCTAATTGCATCAATAGAGTTCCCACTTGTTTTTGATTTGTCAAACTCAACAATATATTTCTTAGCTAAAGTTGAACTTGCTCTACACCAACTTCCACCATTTCCAAGTTGCAAAACTTTGTATTTACCTACAAATTCAGAGGTATTTACCCAACGGCTAACTCCTTTTGTATTTGGTTTGGCTAATTCTAAAAATAAATCTGTTTTCGTCATATTATTTTACTTTTGTAAAATGTAAATTATCATTAACTAAATCATATTCAATTACTGAAAGTGGCTTACATAAAGTTGAATTTTTAGTATCAAATGCAAGAAAATCCTTCCAAATAGGAGAACTACTAGTTAAAAACGAATCTCCTTTTCTTGTTATGAGTGTAGGTTGAATATCGCTTGGACGATTTGGTAGATAGTATTGCTCTAACCAGTCAACATATCTTTGTAATTGTCGAATATTATCTAAACTTGCTCCCACTGCTTTTAATTCAATTGGGATTATTGTTTTTTGAACATTTTCAAATACAGACAAACAAATATCTATTCGTTGCATTCCCACTCCACAGGATACTTCATTGCCAATCCATTCTATTGTATTGGATGTCGGAATTACAGAACTATCTAATGAAGTATTTGTGGCTTTCCCAATATTTTGAGTAATGTATGCTTGTAAATGAGCTTCAAATGCTTTTCTGTTTCTAAATTTATATATAAGTCGTGGCAAAAGATTTATGCAATTATTTGTTTCTCCCGTATAAGAATGCTTGTGTGAACTTGGCTCAATGAGTTGATTTTCACAATTAAAAGTAAATTTATTTCCACGTAATGTTTTTCTTGAATTTGCTGTCCGAATTAATTGAATCAACCTTTCTGATTCATATAAAGTAATCATTGTATTTCCTCTGTTACCTTTTAATTTTCGGTAGATTAAACTCCAAAGCATTTGATTTGGTGAGGTCAACCCTCTTATGCAATCTAATGCTTCCCATTCCGTAACTCCTTTTGCATAGACTGTGTCAGGCTCTATTTCAACTCTAAAAGTTAAATTTTTTTCTAAATCCTTTAGTAAATATTGAGATTTAGAATAAGCTTCAAGAAATACTTCTGTTGATTTCACTTTGAAAACTCCATAAAATTTACCTTCATGTCCTCCTTGTGCTTGTAAGTAAAAAATAATATTATCGCCTAAACGAACTCTTCCAAAATCAGCAATCATTCCACATAATTTGTTTTCAATTGTATGATGTAACTTTGTCTCAGAACAATTATTGAAATCAACGTTATCGTTACTAGAACCTGTGCCTACAAACATATATTTTAAATGTACTTCAAATGTAGTTTCATTTACTATTAAAACGTGTGTTGTTGCCATTCTAAAATTCTTTTTTAAAAACAAAAATATATTCGTGTTTAAAAAGATAATAATCGCTTTTTAGTGCACGATAAGTCCAAATTTCATTTTTACCCAATTTCCCTTTATTTCCTTCGATGTTTTTTACGATTATTCCTTTTAATTTAGTTTTAAAATTACGCTTTATAGAGTCCATTAGATAAAATGAAAGAGGAATAACTTCGCTGTTTTTGTATACATCGCCAATAACCAATGCGAAATATCTATTATTTGCAAGATATTGCAATGTGTTTTTACATACGCCTACAAAAGCGTTAATAAATGTTTGTAAATTAAAAATTTGTGAAAGATCATTTGGGTTATCTGTAAATTTTATAATATCCATATATGGAGGATGAAACAACATCAATTTTGCATTTTTTTCATTTAAAACAGATAATCCTTTTTCAATTTCATTTTTTGTTTGATCTTTATTTGTTACATCGCAATTATGAATTGAAAAGTTTTTAAAAGTAGAATTAGCCATTTGTGAATTGACATAATCAATCATTTTAGAGTTAATGTCTAGACCAATGAATTTTCTATTTAAACTTTCGCACTCGTATAGTGAAGTTCCGCTACCTAAAAAAACGTCTAATACCAAATCATTTTCTTTTGTAAATCGTCGGATAAGTTGATTGGGGATTTGCGGAATAAAATTACCGTGATATATATTTTTGTGTTTTCCACTTTTATCTCTTGCACTAATTAACCAAAGACTATCAACCCAAACGTCTAATTCTTTCCAGTTTTTTAAATCTATGTCATTAAATTTTGGCATAATAATAAATTAGTAAATTTATAGTACTCAAATAATAGTTTTCAATCAATAAATTGTTTTTGACACGACGGCAGAGAAAACATCTTTTACATCCTCTTAAAAGAATAAAACAATCAAATTTTTCATTTCTTAAAGCCGACCAAAAACATTTTAAAAACAAATTTTTCAAAAAAATGTCATCTAACATCTAATTTACAAAACAAAGATACAATAAAAAAATGGAAATTCCGCCTATTGAAATCAAAATTTTATTTAAAACATAAACATTTAGCAAGCAATAATTTAATCGATTAATATGGAGTGAAAAATATAACGTTTCGTGTTCCTTAAACAGTGAACCACTCACAATAAAACATAAAAAGACTGCGTATCGTTAAAAACAAAAAAACCATGAAGTATACTATTAAAATTGGCTGTGGAACCATGCAATATCTAATATCGAAAATAATCTTATCAATCAAGCTAAACGAGTAATACAAACATCAAATCAATAACAAAATAGTTTTGTAAAATAAAAAATTTTGTATTTTTGGTTTTTGTTTAAACGGAGAAGCCGACAGCCGAAAATGGAGGCATTAATAAAATTTACATAATTATGAGAAAAATTGTTCTTCTATCAATGGTCTTATCTTTGTTCTTTTTGGGTTGCCATAAAGATGGCGTCTATAATCCGAAAGAAAAAATCAAACGAATTTACACCCAAGAGCAGGGAAAAACAAAGGAGTTGAAGCAAGAGTGGACATGGGAGAAAGAGCTTTTAACTAAAGTTGAATATTTCAAGAACAACTATTCAAATGGTTATAATCTCTTCTCTTATCTTGATAAAAGATTAATGTCAATTGTAACAAGTGGGGGAGCGATTATCACCTTTAATTATTACGGGAGACAGTATGACTTTATTGAAGAATCTGACATAGACGGACGAATTCATTCAAAGATAAAGTTTACGTATGACAAAAATAAAATTTCAAAAACGGAAATAACATTATATGATTATGATGATATGGCAAATTGGAAATCAGAGAACGATATTATCTCTATAATAGAACCTCTATTCCCAACTGAATTTAAAGAAAGCATGGACAAAATAAAGTCGAATATAAAAAATGGAACTTTTACTACCCGTAAGATAACATCTTCTTTCACCTATGACGGTAAAAATTTAAAAGAGATGAAAAGTGAAGGGGTTGATATTGATGGTTCATTTTGTTGTTACACATACACTTATACCAAATATGATAAAAACTCCAATCCCAAGTACCATTATATTTTTGGAAACGACGAGAATGGCTATGCTATAGGTGTTTCTTCTAAAAATAATCCCTTAGAAGTTAAACACACTTATCGAAGAAGTTGGGGAGACGATAATCAAAACACACAGACTGAGAGTGGCACAACGACGTACGAATATGTGTACAACGGCAAATTTCCAACGGCGGTTAAGACAGCTGTAAAAAATGGTAACGGAACCAATTATCAATACACTACTTTTTACGAGTATGAATAAAGAAGAGTTTTCGGTGGCGTGAGGGCGCAGCCGTATAGCCCGCAAGGGCGGAAGCCGCTGGGGACGCGGCGGCAAAAAAGCGACTTTAGAAGCTCTTTTTGCCGCTTTGCGACCCCACGGCTTGCGACCGCGGACTTGGAGGCGGAGACCGACCCGTGAGCGCCAGCGAACGGGGCACGCCCTGATAAAAAATAAAAATATTTTTATAACACTAAAGAGTCAAATCAAAAGTTGGATTTTCCATATTTCAACTAAATAAACAAAAAGATTTGTAGAATAAAAAATTTTTGTATCTTTGTTTTTTGTTAAAACGGAGAAGCCGATAGCCGCAAGTGGAGGCATTATTAAAATTATATAATTATGAGAAAAATTGTTGTTTTATCAATGGTCTTATCTTTGTTCTTTTTGGGTTGCCATAAAGATGGTATCTATAATCCGAAAGAAAAAATCAAAACAATTTACCTCCAATGGGAAAACGAACCTAAGGAGTTAGATCAAAAATGGACATGGGAAAAAGAGCTGTTAACTGCAATTGAACTCTTTCACAACAACACTTCGCAAGGATTTGTACACTTCACTTATGAGAAAAAAAGATTAGTAAAAATTGAAACCCCATGGGGAAACACTATCAACATTAAATATGACGGAAGACATTATGACTCTTTGGAAGAATTATATCCGGACGGACGAACTCGTTCAACGATAAAGTTTTCGCATGACAAAAATAAAATTTCAAAAATGGAAATGAAATTTTATAATTACGATGAGGGATTTGAGAAGAAATCGAAAAACGATGTTATCTCTATAATGGAACCTTTTTTCCCTGCGGAATTTACGCAAAGTCTGAAGAAAACAAAGTCAAATATGAAAAATGAAGCTGTTTACACCTCCGAAACTACTACTACTTTTACCTATGACGGTGATAATTTAAAAGAAATGAAAAGTGAAGGGGAAGATTCTGACGGAACATCTTGGAATGACAACTACACTTATATCAACCACGATAAAAAATCCAATCCTAAATATCGTTTTATTCTTGGAAACGATGAAAGTGGTTATGCCTTAGGAGTTACTTCTAAAAACAATCCCATCGAAGTTCGAAACTTGTATTCCTATCAAGATGAGGGTTCAGCATCCAAAGACATCTTTACTAGCAACAGTACAATAAAATATGAATATGTATACGATGGTAAATTTCCGGTGGAGGCTAAAAAAATCGTAAGATATGATGACGGATACAATTATCAACACACTACCTTTTACGAGTATCAATAAAAAAATGATTTGTTGAGGGAGAGAAGTTCTTTTCTCCCTCAACATTATATTATTTTCCGCTATTTTTTCTCAAAAAACGATTATAATAAATAGATGAAGAAAATTTTAGTAACAGGCGGAGCCGGTTTTTTAGGTTCGCATTTGTGTGAAAAATTGCTGAATGAAGGAAATGAAGTAATCTGTTTGGATAACTATTTTACAGGAAGAAAGAGTAATATTATACATCTCGTTGATAATCACTACTTTGAATTAATTCGTCACGATATTGCGTCTCCTTTTTTTATTGAAGTTGATGAGATTTACAATCTGGCTTGCCCCGCTTCTCCCATTCATTATCAGTATAATCCTATCAAAACGATTAAAACATCGGTCATGGGTGTTATTAATATGTTAGGGTTAGCAAAGCGAATCAAGGCTAAAATTTTACAAGCTTCTACGAGTGAAGTGTACGGCGATCCTGTAGTTCACCCGCAAAGTGAAGAGTATTGGGGAAATGTAAATCCTATTGGCATACGCTCCTGCTACGATGAAGGGAAGCGGTGTGCAGAAACGCTCTGTTTCGACTATCACCGTCAAAACAACGTGCGAATTAAGGTGATTCGTATTTTTAACACCTACGGACCACGTATGCATCCCAACGACGGACGAGTAATATCCAATTTTATCGTACAAGCCCTCAAGGGAGAAGATATCACCATTTACGGTAGCGGCGAACAAACGCGAAGTTTTTGTTATGTAGATGACATGATAGACGGCTTGATAGCCATGATGAACACCACGGACGATATCATCGGTCCTATCAATATCGGAAATCCTGATGAGTTTACCATTAAACAATTAGCAGAAATAATTATTGAGCTTACAAACTCTAAATCTAAAATTATCCATTTACCCTCCGTTGAAGATGACCCAATGCAACGACAACCCGTAATTGATAAAGCAAAAGAAATTTTGCATTGGCAACCGACAACACAACTTAAAGATGGACTACAAAAAACAATTTCTTATTTTGAAAATGAGATTTTTTCAAAGATAAAAAAATAAGAAATAGCTAGAAAACATATATAAAAGCGACAAAACCTAAAAATTCATAATTTGTTGTAGTAAACAGATTGCATGTTATTTTTTTTTCTATCTTTGCAGCGTAATTAATTAAAATATTTAATTTAAAATTTTAAAAACATGAAAAGAAACTTAATTTTATTAACAGTACTGTTATCATTTGGAATTCTTTTTTCAGCTTGTAAGAAAGATGAGAAAACTACTACTGAATTATTAACCTACAAAAAAGGCTGGGTACTTGCAGAAGCTACCTCTTCTCCTGCTTATGAATTAGCAAATGGAAGTTTTGCAACGAATCTTATGACCGATGGTTACTTGGAAGAGTGTGAATTGGATGATGTTGTTATATTCGCCGATAATGGTGCTCAAACTATCGTTCCTAATACATTATGTGATTTCGGTTATCAAGGAGAAACAGCTGCATTGTGGACACTTGTAGAAAAAAATGGAAAAGAGTATTTAAAATTCCAAATCCCATTTTTCTATGATGAAACTTTCACAACGTATGATGCTGAACTCGAAGAGTGCGAAATTCTTAATATTACTGATGAGCAATTAAGAATTAAATTTACATTCAACGATGACGCAAATCCTGCTAAAGGTACATACTCCTTTACATTAACTTATAAACATGCTAAATAAAATAGCATTGGTAATTATATAAACACTTAAAAAAAGGAAACAATTATGAAAAAATTATTTTTAGTATTATTAGCAGCCGGTTTAATCGCAGCTTGCGGAACAAAAAAAGAAGAAGTTAAAGACGAAGTAGTTGATTCTACTGCAATAGAAGCAACAGTTGATACTCCGGAAGAACAACCTACAGCAGAAGTTACCCCAGCTCCAGCTCCGACAGCTCCTAAAACAAATGTTGAAAAACCAAAAACAGAAGAAGTTAAAGAAAGTGCTAAGGAAGCTATACAACAAGCAACTCCTCCTGCAACAAAAGAAGAGCCTGCAAAACCTGCTACCCCTAACAAACCTCGCAGATAATTCTTCGATGATAATAAAAAAAAGCCTGAATCCGAAAGTTCAGGCTTTTTTTATTCATTACTCATACTTAATATTAAAAAATCACCACTTATACGACTTTGAAAATTGAAAATTAAATATTATTTTTGCCATTAATTTTAAAAAATATTACAACATGAATATTTCACACATTGAACATATTGGCATCGCCGTTAAAAGTTTGGAGCATGCCATTCCTTACTACGAAAATGTTTTAGGACTAAAATGTTATGCCATCGAAGAGGTTCAAGACCAAAAGGTGAAAACGGCATTTTTCCAAGTTGGAGAAACTAAAATTGAACTCTTAGAAGCAACCGATAGTGAGAGTCCTATTGCCAAATTTATTGAGAAAAGAGGCGAGGGTGTACATCATATTGCTTTCTGCGTTAATAGTGTTACGAAAGGATTGGAAAAAATGGAAGCTGCCGGTATTAGCTTGATAGACAAAAAACCTCGAAAAGGTGCCGAAGGGCTTAACATCGCTTTTTTACACCCTAAGTCAACGCAAGGCGTATTGACCGAATTGTGCGAAAAACCTGAATAATGAAACTGTACGTTCGCCTGCTGTTAGGCTGTTTATCCGGTCTGTTACTCTTTCTTGCCTGGGTGCCTTCCTATTTCCCTTTTCTCATTTTCTTCGCTTTTATTCCTCTCTTTTTTATAAGTGAAAATATTGAAAAAGAACAACTGCGATTCCCCTTTTTACAAGGAATGCACTACTCTTTCCCAGCACTATTAGTATGGAATGTTTTAACTACTTGGTGGATATGGAACAGCACACCTCAGGGTTCTGTCGCTACTTTTATTCTCAATGCATTGCTTATGTCCTTTATTTTTGGATTTTGGCAATGGTTCCGCCGTCTAAATAGAAGTAGTGAAATTTTGTCGCCCCTCTTTTTTATTACAGCATGGATATCCTTTGAATTTCTACACTTACACTGGGACTTATCGTGGCCCTGGCTCAATCTCGGGAACGTCTTTGCTTCGACCACTCAATACGTACAATGGTACGAATTTACGGGCGTTTTTGGTGGCACATTATGGGTCTTAATAGCTAACTTCCTCTTCTATTATTGGATTCAATCTTTCAAAAAAGATAAAAAAAAGAAAACTGTCTTTACCGTAACCACGCTTTGCTGGCTTATCATACCTATAACTATCTCTCTTATACAATATTACACCTATAAACCCAAACATGAAGCCCCAATTGATGTAATTATTGTTCAACAAAATACAGATCCTTGGGTCGAACAATATCACATGGCAAACCTTCAACATGCCGAGCGAATAACGGAAGTTGTCTACCCTTATCTCACTCCGAAAACACAATTAATTGTAACTTCCGAGTCTTCAATTCCTCATACTTTACTGCTTGACTCATTAATACAACGCAACTATCCTGCTAATTTCGACCTTTACAACCCTTATGCCGGCTTTGTTCTGTTCGATACGTTACTGTCATATTATCCTAATCTAAATATTATTGCAGGATTGTCTACAGGAACTATACACGATACTAAAATCAGTCCGGTAGCACAGCAACGCCCGGACGGACGCTATTGGATTTTTTATAACTCATCGGTTTGCTATAATAGAGAAGGAGTTGTCGGTGTTTATCACAAAAGTAAATTGGTTCCCGGCGTTGAATTAATGCCCTTTCCTAAAATTTTCGGATTCTTAGAAAATTTTATTCTCCGTTTCGGTGGTGCAAATTGTTCGCTTGGAAAAGATACTTTACAACGAGTTTTCTCTATGCCCCTCCTCAATGGTAGTTGCAACATAGGAGTTCCTATCTGCTACGAATCGGTATACGGCGAATTATTCTCCCACTTTGTAGTTAACGGGGCTTCGCTTATGGCAGTTATCACTAACGACGCTTGGTGGGACGATACGCCGGGACATCGACAACATTTTCTTTACGCAAAGCTGCGAGCAGTAGAAACACGCCGAACAATTTTACGTTCCGCAAATACCGGGTTTTCAGGAATTATTAATGAAAGGGGCGATGTTTTACAAAAAACCGCTTATAACGAACGAACCGCTATTCATGCCTTGGTCTATCCGAACGATAAGCTCACTTTTTATACCCTTAACGGGGATTACATAGCACGAATCGCTTTATTTACTTTGCCTTTACTTCTTTTATTCTCAATTTTTGTAAAAATAAAAACAAAAATCAAAAGAGTAAAAAAATAGTAGAATCATTACTCTTTCCAATCTGAAATTTGGTAAATTACAATGTTATTGTGCTGATTGATTAAGGTAAAATGATAATTCCGCTCTACGAAATTTTTCAATTTTTCATCTATTACAATCACTTTTTGATTCTCCTCTAACTCATTTTTACTTATCCTATCTATATTAACTCCTTTATTTTTAAGCATATAAAGATAGAAATCAACGTTAGGGAAATACCCTTCCTCCAATAGCAATTGATTATGAACATCATTTTTCCCTCGACAAGCCTGTTGTAAATAATATGGCAATTCATTGCTATGTTTTTTATACCTCCACGCCATAGGCGTAAAGCTATTCTTAATACTGTTTACATAGGGGAAAGTAAAAAAAAGTATAATTAACAAGAAAGGTATTAATTTTTCAATTAAGATTCTATTGTTCCACTTTATTTTGAGCAATAAGTGATAAATGTAGATAAGTAACGGGGCGGTGAGCAACGCAAGAAACGGATAAACGGGGAGGTCATACCAAAAAATTTTAGTTTGCGAAAAGGAAATAATTAAAAGGTAGAAAACGGACAATAAGAGTGAAAATAATGTCAACCTTCTGATTTTTGAATCTTTAACAATAAAACCGGATATAATCCCAAACGGTAAAATAAAAAGCCAAGGAATAAATCTATAAGAACTAAACTGTTTGAAATAATACCAAAATGGATGTCGATGCCCTTCCAGCGATTGTAAGTATCTTCCGCCCCATTCATTATCAATAACGCATTGAATATAGCCCGGCGTAACAATTTCGCGACTGATATAATAACCTGATGTAAGTAATAAAAAAAGAGCAAATCCAATATAAAAGTCTCTATTTTTTAAAAGTGTCACTACTTTTTTTCTAATAATAGCATACAAGAATATTGCAGGTAAAAACAACAATCCTGATACACTTTTAGTTAATACTGCCAATGCCGTAGAAATGAAAAAGAGATATAACCACCTTTTTTCATCACATTCGCAGAAAATAAAAAATGAGAGTGAGCTTACAGTTGTAAACAACGTCAAAAGAGAATCGTAATCTCCCGTGCGCGTCCCGTGAATACTAACATAACCCGAGGATGTTATTAAAACTAAAACGGCGACAATGCCAAAAAAGGAATTTCTCAGATAATAGTGCGCAAAAAATAGTAAAAAAATTGCAGTAAGTAGTGCTGCTATAGCGGAAGGTAGTCGTAATGAAAATTCGTTAACGCCAAAGAGGTGGAAGTTCAACGATTGAAACCATATCATAAGTGGCGGCTTCGTGTTCCAAAAATCGGGTTCTCCCTTATAATAGGTAACTAACAGATTTCCGTTTTCAAACATCTCGAGAGCATTGATTGCCAATCTTGACTCATCCCACAATTGAACGGGAATTTTATCTAACTTTCCAAAAAGAGGAAAAAGAATTAAAATTATTACTAAGAAATATTTATAATACTTATTTAATCTATTTTTCATTCAATAACGGAAATAGAAACCCCAAGACAGTTTTCAATATATTAATTATCAGGAGAATACAATAACTGTTTTGCAAACTCATCAATATTAATACCGCCAAAATTACCGGAACTCATTAATAAAAAGAGCCTATTTTTTCCTTTTAAGGATAGTAACTTATTTTTCATCTCTTCTGAGTTTGAAAAAACAAATAAATCCTCATTTTTAAAGGCATTTATTATCATACTTTCAGAAATAGCTGCCAACTTTTTATGTTTGATAGCATGGGGGTCAAAAAAGATAATACCAATCGTTGCGGTGTCCATACATCCCTCATACTGTCCCAAAAATCCTTCGGTTAAACTACTAAAAGTATGTAGCTCCATACATGCAACAATTTCAAAATCGGAATACTGCTCTTTTACAGCTTCAACCGTGGCTTTCAATTTTGAAGGAGAATGTGCAAAATCCTTATAGACTACACTCCATTCATTTTCGGCAATAAGCTCCAATCGCTTAGAGGCTCCTTTAAAAGATTGAATTGCCCGATAAAAATCTTCTTCCGAAACATTGACTGCTTCACACGCTAATTTTGCCGCTTGTAAGTTTAACAAATTATGTTTACCGAATATTTTCAAAGGGATATTCCCAAATTCCGTCTGTAAAAAGGTAACGCCCTTTTGTATAAAATAGGCAGGAAGAGAATAGGGAATTGTGAGAGAAGAGTCTATTTTATTTGCCACTTGTTTTACGATAGGGTCTTCGGCACAGTAGATAAGTTTTCCACCATCGGGAATCATCTGCGCAAATATTTCAAACTGTTCAATATATTTTTGAAATGTAGGAAAGACATTGATATGGTCCCACGCAATACCGCTAATAATACCTATTGTTGGGCGATAAACATGAAATTTAGGTCTTAAATCGAGTGGAGAAGTAAGATATTCATCACCTTCAATAACTATAATTGGGGCTTCGTCGCTCAATTTAACCATCACCTCAAAGCCCGCTAATTGCGCACCGACCATATAATCACAAGCAACATTCAATTTTTGCAAAACATGAATTATCATGGCTGTAATAGAGGTTTTCCCGTGACTTCCCCCGACAACAATTCTAATCTTGTCTTTACTTTGTTCATAAAGAAATTCCGGATATGAATAAATTTTTAAATTTAGAGCTTGAGCCTCAAGCAGTTCCGGATTATCGGCACGCGCATGCATACCGAGGATAATAGCATCAATTGAAGAATCTATCTTTTGTGGGAACCACCCAATTTCAGAGGGCAGTAATCCATATTTGGCAAGTTTTGAACGCGCCGGGTCAAAAATTTCATCATCTGAACCTGTAACGTGGTAGCCTTTTAAGTGCAACGCAATAGCCAAATTATGCATAGCACTTCCACCAATGGCAATAAAATGAACCTTCATGCTTCTAAAATTTAGAATATATAGACCTTAAAATCAATCTGTTACAAACAAAAAGCAAAGAGAATCTCAGTAATTTTCACTTTACAAATTTCCAAAATTCTTTTTACAATAATAAGCAATTTTTAGAAATAAAAGGGGGTAAAAATAAAAAAAGAGTTCGTTAAGAACTCTTACTTGGTAGCGGGGGAAGGATTCGAACCTCCGACTTCCGGGTTATGAGCCCGACGAGCTGCCACTGCTCTACCCCGCACTGTCAAATTTTGCGATGCAAAGATACAAAAAATAATAATACAAATAACATTATTTTTTATTAGGGCGTGCCCCCTCGCTTCGCTCGGGGTCGGCGCCCGGTTACAAGTCCGCGGGCACAAGCCGTGGGGTCGCAAGGCGGC
>DUOL01000084.1 GCA_012838875.1 Bacteroidales bacterium
AGGATACCTAACACTTTTTTAAGGGGCTTACTTTTTAAATTAGTGTGAAAATAAAACTATTATATCTGATAATCAATGATATAAGATCGTAAGAAAAATATTTTTAGTTTTTATCGGACAATAGTGAAAAAATTACTTGTTTTTTAATTTTTCCACCTCTTTTTTTAACTGGTTAAACTCTTCGACTATATCGGGGAGCATGCGTGAGCACGCCATCTCTTTCCATTTTTTACGAGCGTCATAAGCAGGAGCTCCGAAAAGGACGGTTCCTTCTTCGGTTACGCTTTTATCAATAGCCGAAAGGGCAAGGAGCGTTGTATTTTTAGCAACATATAGGTCTTTATTAATTGATGCTTTTGCCCAAATTGTACAGTCGTCATCAATATACGTACACCCTGCTATTGAGGTGTGAGCTCCGATAAGACAACGTTTTCCGATGTAGGTGTCATGTCCGACTTGTACTTGATTATCGAATTTAACGCCGTCTCCAATGGTTGTATCTCCGGAGACGCCTTTATCTATAGTAACTCCACAGCCGATTTCGACGTCATTACCTATAATAGTTCGACCGCAAGACTCCAATTTATGCCAGCCGTCGCTGCGTCTTTGGAAATAGTAAGCGTCAGCTCCAATAACCGCTGTAGAATGGATAATTACATTGTCACCGATGGTTGAGTCGGCATAAATGCTAACATTGGAATGAATGACACAATTTTTCCCTATTTTTACATTTTCACCAATAAAAGTACCGGGTTGGATAATTGTATTTTCTCCAATTATAGCATTGGGGTGAATCAACTCCTTTTGCGGATTAAAATAGATGAAATGATGAACTACTTTAACAAATGCGGCAAATGGGTCTTTTGTAATAAGTAATGTTTTGCCCTCGGGACAGTCAACCTCCTTATCTATTAAAATAGTTCCGGCAACACTTTCTAGTACTTTATTGTAATATTTGGGGTGGTCGACGAAAGAAAGATTTCCTTCTTCGATAGAGTGTATTTCATTAATACCGGTAATTAAGTTATCCTTATTACCCTTAACAACAATCTCTTCTTGTATAATGTCGAGAAGTTGCTGAATTGTGATGGGTTTTTCAAATTTCATTATTTGCTAATATAAATCTATTTAACTCTTTCGGCATATTTATTCGTACGAGTATCTACTTTAATAATTTCTCCTGCTTCGATAAAGAGGGGGACAAAAACTTCGGTTCCCGTTTCTACCGTTGCTCTTTTAGCGGCATTCGTTGCCGTATCACCTCTAACACCGGGTTCTGTGTAGGTAACTTGAAGTTCTACGAAGGCAGGTAATTCACAAGTGAGCGGAGTGTCCGTATCGGCGTGATACATAATTTCTACCGTCTGTCCCTCTTTAAGTAATCCGGGATTGTTAATAAGTTCTTCTTCAATAGTAAGTTGTTCGTAGGTTTCAACATGCATAAAATGGTAAGAACTATTACCTTCTTTATACAAAAATTGATATGGGCGGCGTTCTACTCTTGCCAAATCTATTTTTACACCAGCTGTAAAAGTATTTTCGAAAACTCTGCCGGTTTTGAGATTTTTTAATTTCGTACGAACGAAAGCCGGACCTTTTCCCGGTTTGACATGTTGAAATTCAACGATAGTCCATAATTCATTATTTAACTCTATACATAAACCATTTCTAAAATCTGCTGTAGTTGCCATAAAATTTCAATATAATTTTAATATAATTTTGTTTTTATTTTTTTCAGGTTACAAAAATAAAATTTTAAACCGCTTCTTTTTATTCTTTAACATTTATTAATAAATTTAATGAATCGAATGAGATTCTCTTTTTCTTCTTAATAAAAATATTCGTAAATTTGCAAAAATAAAATTTTGTATAATGGGACGAGTGTTAGCTATAGATTATGGACAGAAAAGAGTCGGCTTTGCTGTTTCCGACCCCGATAAAATTATCGCTCAAGGTCTTGACACCGTTCACGTAACACAAGCGTTTGACTTTATACAAAATTATATCTCTATTGAGCAAGTGGAAACGATTGTTGTAGGCAACCCCAAAAGATTGGATAATACACAATCCGAGTCTGCTCGTTTTATTGAACCGTTTGTCAATCGTCTGAAAAAAGCATTTCCGTCAATTCCCATTGTGAGAATTGACGAAAGATTTACTTCGAAAATAGCTTTTCAAACGATGCTTGATGGTGGTTTGAAAAAGAAAGAGCGACAAAATAAAGCATTGGTTGATAAAATTAGTGCTACAGTTATTTTGCAATCCTACTTGCAACAACTCGAAATTGAAAAACAAAGAAATTAGCATTTTAAAAGTATGATTTATCCAATACATGTATACGGGAATCCTGTTTTGCGCAAAGTTAGTCAAGCTGTTGACTTAAACGACCATAGCTTACCTGAATTGATAGAGGATATGTTCGAGACCATGTACAGCGCTCGCGGTGTCGGTTTGGCAGCCCCGCAAATAGGGAAAGCGCTACGAATATTTGTCCTCGACTCCCAACCTTATCAAGAAATTTTTCCCGAAGAAGAGCCGCGAAAATTGGTGTTCATCAATCCTCAGATTGAGGAACTGTTCGGTGAGAGTATTGCTCTTAATGAAGGCTGCTTGAGCTTACCCGAAATTTATGAAGAGGTTGTGAGAAAAAGCTCTGTTAAAATTAATTTTTGGGACGAAAAAGGAGAGTATCATAAAGAGGTTTTTCACGGTATCGTAGCCCGAATAATACAACATGAATACGACCATATCGATGGAAAAGTTTTTACCGATAGAGTCTCTACATTGAAAAAAATGTTGTTGAAAAGAAAATTATCAGATATTAGCGACGGGAAAATAAAAACTAATTATAAAATAAAACGGTAAATTATGAAAAAAATCTATTTTATTTTGTTAGTGCCTATTCTCTTTTTTTCCTGTAAAAGTGAGAATAGTGAGAAAAATGAATTGGTGTTGAAAGGTAAGCAACGAGCTTCTTTAATACAGGATTTTAGTCTCTTGGATTCTGTTTATAATATGGGTGAGGTTGATACATCGGACGTAGTGATTTTTATTAATAAAGCTCTTGAGTTTGCAGAGAAGCATCCTGAAGATAAATCAACTCCTGATATTTTACTCAAAGCCGGTATTATGAGTATGAGATTGGCACAGGTAGATACGAGTGTTTTTAAACAGGTTGAATATGCCAAAATGGCGATTGATATTTTTGATAGAATTGTGAAAGTGTATCCCGAAAATAATAATGTGAAATATTGTTATTGGTGGAAAGGAATTATCTATAATGATATTCTGAAAATGTACCCAAGTGCCGAAAATGAATATCGCGAGTTTTTGCATAAATTCCCGAATGATACATTAGTGTCAACTATTCAGTTCTCGTTGGAGAATTTAGGTAAAACGGCACCCGAAATAATGGAACAAATAGAGTCGGAAGAGAAGCAACAGTAACACAATCAAAAATCTATTTTCAATTGATTTTTCAAATGAAAACTTTTTCTGTGGTACTTGCATCGCCCGTAAGTTAGTATGCTTTCTTGATGTTTCTTCGTTGAATAACCCATATTATTTTCCCAATCATACATCGGAAACTCTTGCGACAATTGCCGCATAGTCTCATCTCGATATGTTTTAGCTAAGATGGATGCCGCCGCAATAGATAAGTATTTAGAGTCGCCTCCAATGATACAATGATAAGGAATGCCCGTTTCATTGCGAAAGCGATTTCCGTCAATGAGTAATAGCTCCGGCGTAACTTGCAGTTTTAGTACAGCTTGATTCATAGCAAAAAAAGTGGCATTTAAGATATTCATCTCGTCAATGCTCTTCTCAGAAACTTGAAAAACGGCGTACGCTAAGGCATCTCGCTCTATTTCAAAACGTAAATTTTCACGCAACTTCCTGCTTAATTTTTTAGAGTCATTAATTTGGGGGTGATGGTAATCCGGAGGTAAAATTACAGCAGCGGCAAATAGAGGTCCTGCCAAAGCCCCACGCCCCGCCTCATCACAACCACACTCTATGAAAGATGATGAACTATAGCAACTTCGTAATATCGTTTCCTGTTTCATTTTAATATGAACTCTAATGTAACAATGCTGGCAAAAACTACCAAAACTAAGACGTCTTGAAATAAAACTCGTTTTTTTATGGAATGCAAAATGGAAAAATTGAAACTTAAAGGAATGAATATATATAAAAGTGAATAAGCCCACGGAAGAGTAGTCGTTAATATCATTAAAAGGGTATTAGTAGACAATAATATTAAAGAAATATATCGTTTCCGAAAGATAATTAAACGATTGTCAAAATGAATTTTATTTAAGCTCGAAATAGTAAAAAAGGATAATAAAAGTATAATCATAACGATTGATGAGAGAATCGTAAAGTTAGACTCCGAGAAAAAAGCAAAAAAGGATAAATTATTGTAACTTTCAATGTATAAATGTGTTATGCCTTTGAAGTAGAGTGTCGTAAATAGATAAATGTAAGGAAGTAAACAACCGATAAGTAAAATGATAATCTCTTTGTATTTGCTAAATTTGCTGATAAGAATTGAGGCAATGACGAACAAAATCAGTAAAAAAGAGGTAATATCTAAAATTGAGTTTATGCCGATAAAAATGCCCGAAAGTATGATGCTGTTTTTAAGATTAGTGGGAGTATAGGAAGTGTTTAGATATAATATTGTAATAATCAAGGTGTTAGTGAATATAGCAGGGGAGATTTGATTAAAATCGAACCCAACGTTAAGAAAAATGAGATACCATATTATAGGGAATAGAGTTTTGTTTTCGGTAAATTTATTTTTGTTAAAGAAGAAATGTAGTAATAGTAGTTGTAAAAACAAATTAGATAAAACTAAAATCGAAAGCCAAAAGTTGTTTTTTTCAAAGAAGTGAACGAAATTTTGATAAAAGAGAGTTGATTCTTGGGTGAGAATAAAAGTGAAAGGATGTATAAAGACCTTACTTATTGTATAAATAAGCAACGCACCGAAAAGAATTGTTTGTAAAATGTTTTTTTTATACAAAAAATAAAACATTTATCTTATATCAAAATGGGTTGTGCAATTTTACTAATTTTTTTACAGACGGATTTGATTCTAAGTCAGGGTGTAGTTCAATAAAATCCGTATATCCGACAAAGTTCATAATTAACGCTAATTCTAAATATTTCTCACCTTCTTTAGGTTGGTTATTTAGAAAATACAATGCCGCAAGAACATAATATACAGCATCCATTACCTCTTCATCTTCTTCATCATCCTCTTCAATTATATTTTCAAAGACTTCTATGCCTACGTTGTAATGTTCATTCTCGCAACATAGTTCACCAAATGAATAAATTAACTCTTCTTTTTCTTCATTATCAATTACTTGATTTAGCGCTGAATAGAAAAGATGTTTTAGTTGTCCAATATGTTGTCCCTCAATAAGGTAGGGGGCAGTTAGTGAAAAGAGTTGGTAAGAATCGGCATCTAATTCGATAGCCTTATTGATAAAAATAAGTAGTTCTTCCGTTTTTTTTAAATTAATAAATATTGTAGTGATACCTATGATAGCGCCCGGGTTATTTTCATTAATATTAAAAGATTTTTGAAAATACCTTAACGCTTCAGTTTCGTTATTTTCGCTTTGGTAGCAGTGGGCAATAGCGTTCAGCGTTAAATAATCGGTGCTATCATCTTTAAGGTTTTTCAAATAGGCTTCGCGAGCTTTTTCGTATTCGCCCATTTCAAAATAGGCATTACCGATGTTATAATAGGCAACGAGAGCATTATCGTCTGTGCTGAGAGTATAAAGATAAGCTTCAATAGCCTTTTCAAATTGTCCGGCAGACTTATAAGCCGAACCTAAAGCAAACCAGGCACCCGTACAGAGAGGGAATTTATTGGTTAGTGAGGAGAAAAATTTAATCGCGTCGTCATAATCAAGATTTTCATTCTCTTCAATATAATTAGCAATAGTAAAAAGTTTTTCTTCAAAGGAGTCATCAGCCTCTATGGCAGTTTCCATATATTTAACGGCTTTATCCATCTCATTTCTACTAATCGCTTCATAGATTAATGATAAAAGCACTTCAGGGTCATCAGGTGCTAAAACGTAAGCTTTTTCCAATAACTCAAGAACATCTTCATCTTTTTCAAGTATACGTAGTAACAAAACCTTTTCAAGATAAAACTCATGGGTAAGAGGAAAAGAAGCCTCTATTTCGTCCAATTCACTTTCTGCCTCTTCAAGTGAAGCGTCAAGTATTAACAATCTCACTCTCATAAGCCTAAAGTAAGAGTCGGTAGGATATTGTTTAACAGCATATTCAACAGCCTCTTCTGCTAAAGGCAAATCCATATCTTCAAGTAGCTCATTTACAATTATTTCCAGCTCTTCCGAGTCAAAATAATACGTTGCTTCTCCGTTTATCATATCTTGGAATCGCTGAATTAGCTCTTCACTATCCTTTTGTTCATAATCATTTTCTTCAAAATCGTTCATGGCAAAAATTTTCTGAATGACCTATTTTAAATATCAATTTTATTTAAAAAATAATTGCAAAGATAATAAAATTGGAGAAAGAGACTCACGACTAATTTTATAATCAAGTAGTTGATTTTAATTTTAATTAGGGCGTGTCCCCTCGCTTCGCTCGGGGTCGGCGCCCGGTTCCAAGTCCGCGGGCACAAGCCGTGGGGACGCAAGGCGGCAAAAAGAGCTTACAAGCTCGCTTTTTTGCCGCCGCG
>DUOL01000085.1 GCA_012838875.1 Bacteroidales bacterium
CTATTTTTCCCATTTCAATGGCGAGTTGAATTATTTTTTCGGCTCTTTTCACAACGGGAGCGTCAATCATTTTAGTTCCGAGTGAAACAACGCCTAATCCTTTTTTCTTAGCCACTAAGAAAGCGTTAACGATTTTTTTAGCTCTTTCAATTTCATCTTTGTCGGGAGCAAAGTTTTCTTTAATTACTTTAATTTGTCGTGGGTGGATACAGCCCATTCCACTAAAACCGAGAGCTTTGGAGGCGAGAACATTTTGTTTAAGGGCTTCCATGTCGGCAACGTCAGAGAAAACAGAATCAATCGGTTGGATGCGGACAGCATGACAAGCATTTACCAAAGTAGAACGAGCAAATAGCGATTCTTTACCTTCGAGGGTTCGTTTTACGCCTAAATCTGCCGTATAATCTTCCAATCCGATTGCCATTGCAACAATATTGGGAGCGGCTTTTGCTATGTCGTACGCATTCATAACGCCCGCTGCACTTTCAATAATAGGCATTAACCAAATGGTGGAGGTGATATTGAATCTTTTTTTTCTTTTTTCGATTTCTTCATTTAGCAATATAATCTGCTCTCTATTTTCGCATTTTGGCACTAAAATCAGATTTACATTGTGCGGAATAATAAAATCAAGGTCTTCAATTCCTCTGGGGATTTGATTAATACGTACCATTCTTTCAGCGCCGTAAAAATCAATTCCACGTAGCATATTTCGAACCAGAAATTGGGCTTCGAATTTCTTGTCGGGAGCAACGGCATCCTCTAAATCAAGAATGACGCCATCCGGGTGATGAATCCCCGCATTAATGGCTAAGCTAGGAGTGTTCCCAGGCAAATAAAGACGAGAAAACCGATGACGCTCCTTCTCGGTATGATACTGATTTTGAGGGAGAAATGGCAGTAGATACTCTTTATCCGTCTTGATTAATTTTTTAATGCATGCTTCCATACGAGCTGCTATAACAAGGGCAGTTGCTCCACTGTCTTCGACCGTAACTTTTGCCCCTTTTACATTAAAAAAGGATAAAATATCTAAAACCTCTTTTTCAATTTGTTTTCCGAATAGAGCCTTCACTTTGCTAGTTATGGAAATCTCTATTTTTTCATTTTTTGTCAGTTCCAGAGTGATAAAACAATCTGAACGAACTCCTTTTCCTTTATTACCTGCTGTTGATTGTTGCATAATTAAAATAAACTAAGAATTGAATTACTTGCAAAAGTACAAAATAAACCGCCTAAATATTCTAAAATTTTGTATTTTTGTAAATAAAATTAAATGATAAAATGAATTTTCAATTTTTCTCCACGCCAAAGCCGAAAAAGTTCAATTATAAACCTCGTTTTCAAAAGCCTGAGAACGAAGAGGAGACGCAAAACGATAAGGAAAAAAGAAACGATGAGTTTGCCGTGCGATTACACGAGTCGTGGGAAAAGCGAAGAAAGAAAAAAGAGCCTCATTCATTCCCTCTTAAACTTGTTATTTGGGGCGTACTCATTATAATTGCTCTACTCTATCTATACCGCAAATTTTTCATCTCATAAAAACTGTTTTAATGTCACAAGATATCATTCATTTGCTTCCTGATTTAGTCGCGAATCAGATTGCGGCAGGAGAAGTAATCCAGCGACCGGCGTCCGCTGTTAAAGAACTTTTGGAAAATGCAATCGATGCCGGAGCTACTTCAATACAGGTAATTGTCAAAGATTCGGGGAAGACACTTCTCCAAGTCGTGGACGACGGTTCAGGTATGAGCTTTCACGATGCACGTCTCTGCTTTGAGCGGCACGCAACCTCCAAAATTACTACTACCGATGATCTTTTTTGCTTGCGAACAAAAGGATTTCGCGGAGAAGCCTTGCCCTCTATTGCCGCTATCGCTCACGTGGAATTGAAAACGAAGAAAAATGAAGATGAAACCGGAACTTTAGTTACAGTCGAAGGGGCTACAATTACAGAACATTCGCCCGTGGCAACGCAAGACGGTACCTCCATCTCTATCAAAAATTTATTCTATAATGTGCCGGCAAGACGTAACTTCCTTAAATCAGACGCTGTTGAGTTCGGACATATCGAAGAAGAGTTCTTTCGCATAGCTTTAATACATATAGACATCGCTTTTACCCTGTCCCACAATGGAAAAATTATTTATCAGCTTCAACCATCCAATTTTAAGCAACGCATAATTAATATTTTTGGAACTCATATCAAAGATAAACTTTTTCCGGTCGAACAGATTACAGATATTATCAAAATTAGCGGGTTTATTGCAAAGCCCGAATATAGTAAAAAACAAAAAGCGGAACAGTATCTCTTTATTAATCAGCGATATGTGAGACACTCACTCCTAAATCATGCAATCAAAACCGCCTATACCGACCTAATTCCAAGTGGGAATAAACCCGCCTATTTTATTCATATTGAGTTAGACCCCGCTACGATAGATATCAATATCAGTCCTACAAAAGTGGAGGTGAAATTGCAGGACGAACGTCTGGTCTTCGGGTTTTTAAATTCTTGCGTCAAAAAGTCCTTAGGGCAACTTTCATTGATTCCACGCTTAGATTTTGAATATGAAAGAGGCTTGGACGTGGATGTTGCAAATTTTCCGTCCGATAAAATACCGAAAATCCCTTCCACGGGAGTTGACCCTAATTATAATCCGTTTGAAAAAAAGAGTTCTACGTCTCAGCATTTTCAGCATAATAAGGAGAAGAGATATAATATGTCAGGGTGGGAAGATTTTTTGAAAAATTTAAAGATAGAAACGACTTCTCAGCCCCAAACCGTTCAAACGGTCGGAATTGATATAAAAGAACAAAAAGATGAAATTGTTGATACCGAAAATTTAGCCTCTACCTATTTTATTATTGATAATAACTATTTGATAATCAAGCTAAATAATCAACTTAAAATTATTCATATCAAAAACGGAATAGAGAGGATATTATATGAAAGTTATTTGCAAGCTCTTGAAAATCAGCCCGTAGCAGTTCAGCAGTCTCTTTTCCCCGAGACGATTACGCTATCAACGAATCAAGCCGAAATATTAGTTGAGTTAAAAGATGAGCTTTTAAAGTTAGGCTATGAAATCGAGGTTATTGATAAAACTAGATTTGCCGTTAACGGTACGCCGAACAATGATGAAACGACCGATTTGCAACTTTTAATCGAGGGTTTTATAGATAGTTATAAAGCGAATGTTTTCCTTTATCGAAGTGAGCGAATAAAAAATATTGCACACAGTTTAGCCCGTCAGAAGCGTTCAACGTTTAAGTCGCTGACCAAAGACGAGGAGGTTCATCATTTTATTCAGCAGTTGTTGCAGTGTGAAGTGTCGTACCTTTCTCCATCAGGGAAGAAAATTTTTCACGACTTGTCGGTAGAAGAGATAGAAGCCTTTTTTAATTTATAAGTAGTTACTAATCACAATTTTATCTATAATAAATATTAGGGCGTGTCCCCTTTCGCTGGCGCTCAGGGGTCGGCGCCCGGTTCCAAGTCCGCGGTCGCAAGCCGTGGGGACGCAATGCTGCAAAAAGAGCTTACAAGCTTGCTTTTTTGCAGCAGCGTCCCCAGCGGCTTCCGCCCTTGCGGGCTTTCCACCTAAGCGCCTCACGCGACCGAAGTTTTGTGTATTACAATAAAAAATAGAGAATAGCATGCATGCCATTCTCTACTGCGTATTCGTAAGATAATTTTATAAATGAAAAAAGATATTAGATTTTAAAGTAGTAGTTAGTAGCTTTATTCTTTTTCTTCGTTTTTCTGCTCCTCTTTTTCGGCTTCTTTTTCTTTATCTTTTACCTTTTCTTTATCTTTCTCTTTTTCCTTTTTTGCTTTAGCTTTTTCTAAATCTTCTTTAAGATTTTTCAAAGCTTCTAAATCACCTAAGGTAGTTTTTTCAGTACTTTCATTAATTTTCGCTATCTCTTTCGCTTTCTTTCTCTCTTCGGCGTTCACTCTCTTTTCTTCATCTTCTTTTGATTCTTGCCAAGTGCGAGTGTGTGAAAGATTAATTCTTTTAGCTTCTTTAGAAAATTCAATTACTTGGAATGGTAATGTTTCATCAATATTTGCATATTTTCCGTCTTCTTTAAGAAGTGCTCTATTAAAGGCAAAACCTTCAATTCCATAAGGTAATGCTACAATAACACCTTTATCGCTTTGACTTATGATAGTTCCTTCATGAACGGAGCCTACGGTGAAAGTAGTTTCAAAAACGTCCCAAGGATTCTCTTTTAATTGTTTATGTCCTAAGCTTAATCTACGATTTTCAACGTCAACTTCTAATACAACAACTTCAATTTCAGCACCAATCTTAGTAAATTCAGCGGGGTGTTTAATTTTTTTAGACCACGAGAGGTCAGAAATATGAATTAAACCGTCAACACCTTCTTCAAGTTCAACAAAAATTCCAAAATTTGTAAAATGACGGACAATGGCAGTATGTTTTGAAGAGGCTGGATATTTATTAGTAATATCAGTCCATGGATCCGGGATTAATTGTTTGATACCGAGAGACATTTTGCGTTCTTCGCGGTCTAAAGTGAGTAATACGGCTTCCACTTCGTCTCCTACTTTGAAAAAGTCGTGGGCAGTACGTAAATGTTGTGACCAAGACATTTCTGAAACGTGGATAAGTCCTTCAACGCCGGGTATAATTTCAATGAAAGCACCGTAGTCGGCAAGAACTACTACCTTACCTTTTACTTTATCACCAACTTTTAAGTTCGGGTCTAAAGCGTCCCATGGGTGTGGAGTTAATTGTTTTAAACCTAACGCGATACGTTTCTTGTTTTCGTCAAAATCGAGGATTACCACATTGATTTTCTCATCCAACTGAACAACCTCTTCCGGATGAGTAATTCGTCCCCACGAAAGGTCGGTAATATGTACAAGTCCGTCAATACCGCCTAAGTCAATAAATACTCCGTAACCGGTAATGTTTTTCACAGTTCCTTCGAGAATTTGACCTTTTTCCAGTTTAGCCATGATTTCGGACTTTTGAGCTTCTAACTCGTCTTCAATAAGAGCTTTGTGTGAAACTACCACATTTTTATACTCGTGGTTGATTTTTATCACTTTAAACTCCATGGTCTTATCAACGAAAACGTCATAATCGCGAATAGGTTTCACATCAATTTGTGAACCCGGTAAAAATGCTTCGATACCGAATACATTAACAATAAGTCCGCCTTTCGTTCTACATTTTACGTAACCCGTAACAATTTCTTGATTGTCATGTGCTTCGTTAACACGTTGCCATGCTTGTAAGTCACGAGCCTTTTTATGAGAAAGTTGCAGTTGTCCCTGTGCATTTTCTTGACTTTCAACGTACACTTCAATTTGGTCGCCGATTTTAAGATTAGGGTTGTAGCGTAATTCAGAAGCTGAAATAACACCATCGGATTTGAATCCGATATTAACAACGATTTCTCTACTGTTAATAGAAACAACCGTCCCCATGACTACCGCTTGCTCATCAATGGATTTAAAAGATTTTGTATAGAGTTCTTCTAATTTATCTTTTTCTTCTTGTGTATAATGAGTACCCTTTTTATCTAAAGCTTCCCAACTGAAATTTTCGAGAGAGCCATAACTGCTGTCTACCCATTTTGCTTTTGGAGCGTTTTCTTCAGCAGGTAGTGAATCAGAAGTTTCACTAATTTGTTCGCTTTCAGGCTGTGTGGGTTTCTCTTCTACTACTTGTTCTTCGAGAACAGGTTCTTCCGTTTCCGGTTTCGTCTCTTCTACAGTCTGTTCTTCAAGAATAGGTTCTGTTGTTTCCGGCTCCGCCTCTTCTGTCGGTTTTTCTTCAAGTGCAGGTTCTTCCGTTTCCGATTTTGTCTCTTCTACTGCTTGTTCTTCGTGGATAGGTTCTGTTGTTTCTTGCGTTGTTCCTTCCACTGGTTGTTCTGAAATAGGATTATTTTCTTCTTCAGAGATTGAATTGATATTATCTAATTCTTCTGTCATAAATGTTGCGATTCGTTAAATACGAATCAGATTTTTAAAATTTAACATGAGGTTAATTGTCTATAAATCAATATAAAGAGCCTCTTTTAAATTGATTTTTCAAGTTTGCAAAGGTACAATTTTTTTTTATGTAAATAATTTATAATCAAAAATAATTTTTAAAGCAAATTTGGGGAGCCTTTTTCAATTTATAAATTAGGTTAAATGCTTATTCAAATATTTTTATTTTTTTTTGTAACAACAAGTTGCGCATTTTCAAATTTTATAACTTCCACCTCTTCATTTTTATCAATAAGTCCTACATCTGAAACGGCATCATAAATTTCTCCATCTATCTCAACTTTACCGGATGGTCGCATAAAAGTAATGGTAATTCCGTCACGACCAATCAGGTCAGCCAGTCGCATGTCTTGGGCAATATATCCTTCCTCTGAATTTAGTACGGTATTAAAAGCGAGTGTTCCGAAACGTGTTTCTGTTGTAATTACTTTCTTTCCTACCCAAATTGACAAGAAAAATCCGATAATCACGGAGGATAGAACTAGGAAAATTTTTCCTAAGATTTGAGTCGGAGGAACGAGTTGAAAATCGAAGCCGATATTGAAAATCATACTCAAGATGAGGGAGGCAACAATAAGGACAATGCCGGTAATTCCTACAAACCCGAAGCCCGGAATAAGAAATATTTCGACCAATAAGAGTCCGACACCGAGAATAAAGAGTAAAATTTCCCAATGTGCGGCTAAACCTTCTAAATAGTGAGGTGCAAAGTAGAGTAGTGCCGCACTAATGGCGACAATGAGAGGAAATCCGACACCCGGTGTTTGGAGTTCAAAATAGATGCCACCAACGATTAACATAATTAAAATGCCGCTTACAATTGGATTAACGAGAAAAAGAATAATTTTGTCAAGAAATGATAGTTTTTGCATGCTAACGTCATAATTTTCTACTCCGACATTTTGCATAATCTCTCCAAGACTATTCACCTCCCCTTCGCAAAAACCGTTAAGTATGGCTTCCTTTGTGGTAAATGTAAGTACTTTTCCAGAATCAATAATACCTTTTATGTAAACATCTGGATCTACCATCGCTTGCGCTATCATTGGATTTCGTCCTTTTTTTTCGGCAGTAGTTCGCATAAGCGAACGCATGTAAGATTGGTATTTGTCAGGCATTATTTCTCCTTGTTGATTAACCACGGAGGCGGCTCCGATAGAACTGCCGGGTGCCATATATATACTGTCACAAGCTATGGATATAAGTGCTCCCGCAGACGCCGCATTGTTGTCAATGAAAACAATCGTGGTCATAGGTGCTTCTAACAGTAACGTGCGTATTTTGTCCGCCGATTCTAATTCGCCCCCAAAGGTGTTAAGTCGTAATAAAAGTATATCCGCCTTTTCAGCGGTGGCTTCTTTTATTGCCTTTTCGGTTTTTCGTAATGCAGGTTTTGCAATATTATCGTCAATTTCAAAGAAATAGACTTTTTTGCTGACGGTTTGCCCAAAAAATGGGAGTGAAATAAATAAGTAACCGACAAATAATAAATGTTTTAACTTCATTTTTTTATAATTAATTATTCAAAATATCTTCACAACTTTTAACTGTCAAAGCGTACATTAATTCTATTTTTTTATTTTTAAAATGAGGAACGCCTTTAAAATAGCCGCTATAATTAGGACGCATTTCAATTACTGCACGTTTTTCCCCTATCTCTTCAGCTAATAAACGAAGGTGGTTCAAACAAACTTCAACTCGCTCTTCATAAGAAGGAGGCGTAAACGATTGTTCGGAAATTCTGTTTTTTATCTCTTGAAATATCCACGGATTGCCAATAGCGGCTCTACCTATCATAATTGCATCTACACCGTACTTTTTTTTATAGTTAATGGCTTTTTCTGCCGAATTAATGTCGCCGTTGCCAATAATTGGGATAGTAATTCTTGGATTTTTTTTAATTTCTCCAATTAGCGTCCAGTCGGCAACGCCACTATAAAGTTGCGACCGTGTTCTCCCGTGAATGGTAATAGCTTGTACGCCAATATCTTGTAATCTTTCTGTTAGATTGACTATCGGCTTGTCATTTTCTTCCCACCCTAATCGAGTTTTTACGGTAATAGGTATTTTTACACAGTCTACAACAGCTTTCGTATATTTAACCATCAATTCGGGCGTTTTTAAAATGGCAGAACCGGCTCCCTTTTTAACAATTTTTTTTACCGGACACCCCCAATTGATATCTATAAAATCGGGGTTCGCTTCTGCTGCTACTTCTGCGGCTTCGCATAATGCAGATTCATTGTGTCCGAATAATTGGATTCCAAAAGGGCGTTCTTCTTCTTCAAATGACATTTTTTGCCGGCTCACGGCTACTTCCCGTATTAAGGCATCAGAAGATATAAATTCTGAAATCACGACATCTGCTCCGTATTGTTTGCAAATCTTACGGTATGTTTTTCCGGTAACAGCCTCCATTGGAGCAAGGAATAGAGGAAAGTTTATATTTTTTATGATATCCGCAAACATGAAAACTAATAATTGTGAATAGGATGACCTAAAAGTTCTTCTGCTTTTTTATAATCTCCTTCCGCTATAAATTTTCTAATTTTAGAGGAGCGTATTGCGATATCTTGTGCTATAAATTCAGGGATTTCTATTACATCTACATTATAGAGTTTGCAAAGTTCAGCAATTTTCTCATGGTTGCCTTCTTTTTCCCGACCGAAATTGTGATTAGGTCCCATAACAATAGCTTTAGCACCGATTTTTTCAACAATATACTCTTTTAAAAATTTATCGTATGGGATTTGTGAAAAATCGAAAGTAAATGGAAGAATAATCACATAATCAATAGCTGTTTTTTTTAAAAGTTCAATTCGTTCTTCAATAGTATTAATGAGAAAAAAGTTTGAATTAGGATTCAAAACTTCTTGAGGGTGCGGGTCAAAAGTAACTAGAACACTATTTCCATCTATTTTTTTAGCATGGGTCGTGAGTTGTTTAATAACACTAAGATGTCCTAAATGAACTCCGTCAAAAACCCCTATAGTTACCACAGGATTTTTTAGTTTAGGGAGAGCCTCCAGTGAATAATGTATTTTCAAAATTATCTTTCTATTAAATAAATATGTGTGCAAAAATATAAAAAGAATTGGTTGTTTTTGGCAAGATTTACATTTTTTTATTATTTTTGCTTTTCTTATTGGGTGAAAGCAACTTTTATGTTCTTGTTTTCGACTAAGATAGTAAGTGGTTAAATGTGTTTTAATAATTTTTTTTGAATTTTATATTTAAAAGGACAGCGGGTAAATTTTATTTAAGAAAAATGTCGTGCTATGCAAATAATTAAACAGAAATTTTTGATTCCTTTTTTTATGATAATTTTCACTTTCGTTTTTAGCGTTGGTGAAAATTTTGCACAGTCAGGGACACGAGTTGCTGATGATTGTTTAGATTTCGCTAATTTATACGGACCTAACATTCTTTGTCAATATGGTGTTTTTTCTGATCCTTATCGCAGTACGGGAGTTATTGATGGGAGACATACGGTAGTGGGACCAGGTACTGACCAGTATTCAGGATTTTCTACAGTCCCTCCAGGACATAATCAAGCAGTAAGATTAGGAAATAATATAAATGGTGCCGAGGCAGAGGCTATTACCTATACCTATACGGTTGATACGAACCAATATGATATTATATTGTTAACTTGGTCGGCAGTTTTACAAAATCCAAACCACCCCTTAGCACAACAACCTCGTTTTACATTTCAATTGCTCAATAGTTATAATATGGAAATTGACCCAGCCTGCGGGTCAGCAGATTTTATAGCAGGAAATACGACTCAAGGGTGGGTGAACGGTGGTAGCGCCACTGTTTGTAAGAATTGGACAACAGTCGGGTTCGATGTTTCTGCCTACCATGGACAAGTCGTTAAAATACGTCTTACTACCTACGACTGTTCGCCGACAGCTCACTTTGCATACGCTTATTTTGTTTTAGGCTGTGCAAAGAAAAGAATTGAAGTTAGAACCTGTGGCAATGTTGAACAGGTTTCTTATTCAGCACCGGAAGGATTTAATTATAGATGGTACTGGGGGAGTACACCGAATCAAACAATTTCAACCAATCAGACTGTAACTGTTAGCACAAGCGGTTCGGATATACTTTATTGCGAAGCATCGTTTACCGAAAATCCCAATTGTAAATTCACGCTCTCAACAAACGTAACAACCAGATTCCCGTTAGCTCAATTTAATTATAGTCTTGAAGATTGTTTTTCAACGATTAGATTTAATAATAGTAGTACTATTTCCGCAGACGGAATTACCCCTGACGGAACTGATGATCCGTGCACGATTGCTTATTGGGATTTCGGAAATGGAACTACTTCTACAACTTACTCACCGAACACTAATATTCCATACCCAGGTCCCGGAACTTATAACGTAACTCTTGTTTCAGGAATAGAAGGATTAGATGGAAATTGTTATGATACCATTTTTCAATCTATTACATTACCGCAGTTTATACCCACTCTCGTTGGAGATACGATTGTGTGTAAAGAAGATAATGCAACCTTTATCGCCGGCGGCGGCGTTGAATATCTATGGAGTTATCAAAATGATACGGCTTCTTCCATTGTCGTTCCCGACAGTGGAACTTATTATGTTCGTATTTCCGATACAGCTAATGCTTGTGTGGATACTCTTTCTATCCATGTTCGTTACTATGACGATTTTACCGTTGAATTGGGTAATGATACGACAGTATGTAATAATGAAGGATTCGTCCTTGATGCGACACACCCCAATTCTACTTATCTATGGAATAATGAAAGTACTGACCCTACGGTAGAAGTGTGGAGCGAAGGTGATTACACCGTAATAGTAACGAATGAGCATGGCTGCTCTAATACGGGAACTATTAATATGACTTTTTATCCCGAATTTAATCCTTATATTGGTGAAGATACGACTCTGTGCGATTTAGCTACTTTAGTTCTAGATGCAACGACCTCAGGAATAACGGGAGATACAACCTATTTATGGCAGGATAATTCGACCAATAGAACCTATACGGTGTACCCGCAAGGGGGAACTTATTGGGTAATAGTTTCTGATATTTGTTATAGTAAAAGTGATACGATTAATGTCGATTATTTGCAACTCCCCACAGTTAATATCGGTAATGATACGGTGTTATGCGATGGGGAACCGCTTATACTTGATGCAACTACACCGGGTTATACCTATTATTGGGAAAATGACGGCTCTACGAAGCATTATTTCTTGCCGAAAGAGTCAGGAACTTATACGGTTTCAGTATCAGGCTATTGCGGAACAACGTCCACTTCTATTGAAGTAACTTTTAGAGATTGTGATATTATTATACCAAACGTCTTTACGCCTAATGGTGATGGTGTTAATGATGAGTTTCAAATTGGATTTGAAGATGATTTCGAGTTTGATGTGTTTTCTTTTTCAATATATATTTACGACCGTTGGGGTAGGCTTGTTTATCACTCTTTCGATGCCAACTTTAAATGGAATGGGAAAACAAATGCAGGGGTAGAGTGTACAGACGGTGTTTATTATTGGAAATTGGCATTTTCTACCTACGGCGGATTTCACAGAGATTTGAACGGCACGGTTACGAAAATTTCGTCAACCAAATAAGATTGCTAAAATATAATTTTACGGAATAAAAACAGAAGTTATGCGATATTGAAATCGCGTAATGCTTCGTTGAGTGATGTTTTCTTATTAGTACTTTCCTTGCGTTTCCCTATAATCAAAGCACAAGCAATTTGGTATTCACCGGCAGGATATTGCTTAGAATAACTACCGGGAATAACTACCGAATTTTCGGGAACAACCCCTTTATACTCTTTGGGCGTTTTTTCTGTAACATCAATGATTTTTGTTGATTGTGTCAAAGAAACGTTGGCAGCTATGACAGCCCCTTGTTGAACGCGAACACCTTCTACAATGATAGCTCGTGAGCCGATAAAACAGTTGTCTTCAATAATTACAGGGGAGGCTTGTACCGGTTCCAATACCCCGCCAATACCCACACCTCCACTGATATGGACGTTGCGTCCGATTTGTGCGCATGAACCAATTGTTGCCCAAGTGTCTATCATCGTCCCACTTCCAACGTAAGCACCAATGTTGACATAACTTGGCATCATTACCACGCCCGGCTCAAGATACGAACCGTAACGAGCTACCGCATGAGGAACAATCCGAACTCTCTTCTCCGCAAACTCTTTCTTTAAAGGAATTTTATCGTAAAACTCAAAAGGACCAACCTCAATAGTTCGTAATTCTTGAATTAAAAAATAGAGAATGATACCTTTTTTAATCCATTGATTAACAACCCAACCATCAGGCGTTTCTTCCGCTACACGTATCTTCCCCTCATCTAAAAATGCTATTAACTCTTTAATTGCTTCGATACTCTCTTTTTCTTGCAAAAGCTTTCTTTCATTCCAAGCTTGTTCAATTATTTCTTTCATTCTTTTTATTTATTTATCTAAAATCATCTCTTTGGATGCTTCTAATATTTCCGATAAATTAACCCCTAAAAAAAGATGCCCACCTTGAGGATAGGAGAGAAATCTTGTCTCTACACCATTTGCTTCCAATTTTTCGTTAAGCATAACAGCTTGACTATAAGGAACAACCGAGTCGTCTTCGCAATGAGCTAAAATGGTAGAACAAGTTGAGCTATTTACAAAATAATACGGACTTGCTTGTTGCCAACTTTCAGGATTTTCTTCGTAGCTGTAACCCGTTAATTCGGTTATTACCTGATTCCAATCATCATGCTCTTCAATCATGTCCGGTAATACAAAATTAGTAGGACCGCACATTGAAATGACACCTTTGATTTTATCTTGTACATCATATCCGTACGCATATAGCAGTGAAAGATGAGCGCCGGCGCTTACACCAAACAAATAGATATTCTCTTTTGAAATATGCCAAGTCGGTTGCTCTTTTACTATTTTATTCACAACTCCTTGTATATCTTCCATTTGTGCAGGTAGCGTATAGTTGGGAATTAAACGGTAATTGATGGAAATAGATGCAATGCCGTAGTTTTGAGAAAACATATTAGCGACCGGATTCATGGCTGCTTTATCTCCCGATGACCAACTGCCGCCGTGAATCAAAATTAGCACCGGCGTTTTTGAGTTTCTATTTTCCGGTAAGAAAACATCCATAACATTTCGCTCATTTTCCCCGTAGACAACGTTCTGTAACTGAGCAGCCGGTAAATTTCTTGGTTCTTCGCTCTCAACAGAAACGTTGATTGGGTCGTTATCTTTATTGCAAGCGACAAAAAATAAAAAGAATGAGAAAAAAAGTAATAATTTTATCTTTTTTATTAAAAATTGCTGGGATTTCATTTATTCTTGTTTAAAGTTAAAATGTGAAATATTTTTTCTAAATCAAGCTGTTCCGCTGTTTTACTCTTATCTGTTTTGTTAATTTCCGTTGTTAGTTCTAAAAGCTCTTTCATACTTCGGTCAGCAACAATTTCACCGCGATTAATAATAATAACTCTGTCACAAACGGCTTCAACCTCTTGCATAATATGGGTAGAGAGTAAAACGGTTTTAGTTTTTCCGTATCGTCTAATCAGTTCACGAATTTCGACCAATTGGTTTGGGTCTAAACCCGTAGTAGGTTCGTCCAAAATCAGAACTTCGGGCTCGTGGATAAGGGCTTGTGCTAACCCTACACGCTGTTTATAGCCCCGCGATAGCATCCCAATCTTTTTGTGTTGTTCAATAGTAAGTTTTGTCATTTCAATGACCTTCTCAATCTCTCTTTTCGGATTGGATAAACGATGCACCCCGGCAATAAATTCTAAGAACTCTCGTACATACATGTCGTAGTAGAGAGGATTGCTTTCGGATAAGTAGCCGATTTTTTGGCGAAGAGCTAAAGAATCATTGCGAATGTTTAAGCCACAAACCGTAGCATCTCCCGATGTAGGAGGAATGTAACTTGTTATTATTTTCATCATGGTGGATTTGCCGGCTCCGTTCGGACCTAGAAAACCGACAATTTCTCCCTTTTTTATATCAAAACTTACGTTATTTAGTGCGTATTGCTTACCGTAGAGCTTCGAGACCTGTTGAACGTGTATTGACATTTTTTTAATTCTTAGTAATTACATGATAAAATAAAAATTATCGATTGTCATACATTTTTCTGTAATACTCCTGATAGGAGCCGGAAGTAACATTTTCGAGCCATTTTTCATTGGCAAGATACCACTCAACGGTTGTTTCAAAACCTTCGGTGAATTTTATTTTAGGCTCCCAACCTAACTCATTCTTTAACTTCGAGGCATCAATAGCATAGCGAAGGTCGTGCCCCGCTCTGTCTGTTACGTAAGTAATTAAGCTGAGCGAAGTCCCGTCGGGACGTCCTAATTTTCTATCGACAATTTCGATTAATTTTTTTATTAAATCAATATTTTTCCACTCGTTATTCCCGCCGATATTGTACGTTTCACCTATTTTTCCTTTATGAAAAATAGTATCAATCGCTGTGGCATGTTCTTCCACGTGCAACCAATCACGTACGTTAATACCTTGTCCGTAAACGGGCAATTTCTTTTGATGTTTAATATTGTTAATAAAAAGAGGAATTAATTTTTCCGGAAATTGGTTCGGTCCGTAATTGTTTGAACAGTTAGAGATTACGATAGGTATTCCGTAAGTGTCGTGATAAGCACGAACAAAGTGGTCAGAGGAGGCTTTAGAAGCAGAGTAGGGACTGTGCGGCATGTAGGGCGTAGTTTCCGTAAACGCGCCCGTTTCCCCTAAAGAACCGTAAACCTCATCGGTTGATACATGATAGAACATTTTCTTTCCTGTGCTATCTTTCCATATCTTCCGAGCAGCGTTTAACAGATTGACGGTTCCTACTACATTAGTCATGATAAATTCCATTGGGTTCTCAATAGAACGATCAACATGTGATTCTGCAGCTAAATGAATAACACCGTCAAATTGGTATTGCTGAAAAAGCTCAAACATTTTGTTACCGTCAACAATGTCCGCTTTTATAAAATGGTAGTTCGGATATTTTTCTATATCGGTGAGATTTTCTAAGTTCCCCGCATACGTGAGTTTATCTAAATTATAGATGGCATATTCGGGATATTTTTTTACAAATAATCTTACCACATGAGAGCCGATAAATCCGGCACCGCCGGTTATTAAAATCTTTTTCATATTTTCTCTTTTTTGCAAAAATACAAATTAATTGTGTTAATACATAATTAAAAATAACCATCTTTTATTCTACGACCAAACCATCTTTCAATGTTATAATTCTGTCGGAAAGTTTAGCTAATTCTTGGTTGTGCGTTACGATAACAAAAGTCTGTTGAAATTGGTCGCGGAGGTCAAAAAATAGTTGGTGTAATTTGCGTGCGTTTTCGGAATCTAAGTTCCCGGAGGGTTCATCTGCTAATACCAAATCGGGATTGTTGATTAATGCCCTCGCCACGGCTACCCGCTGTTGTTCGCCACCGGAAAGTTGATTCGGCTTATGCTCCACCCTATCCCTTAATTGCAGAAAATCAAGCAACTCCAACGCACGTGCCACCGCCTCCTTCTTCGACCTGCCCGCAATTAAAGCCGGTAACGTGATATTCTCCAATGCAGTAAATTCAGGAAGTAAATGATGAAACTGAAAAATAAAACCGATATGTCTGTTTCGGTATTTAGATAGCTCATTATCAGATAATTGAAATAATGAAGTGCCGTTAATGATTATCGTGCCGTCATTGGGCTTATCTAACGTGCCGATAAGGTGTAGGAGTGTTGATTTCCCCGCACCCGAAGCCCCGACAATTGTTGTTATTTTTGATTTTTCTATCTCTAAATTGATACCTTTCAGTACCTTCAATTCTCCGTAACTCTTTTGTAAATTTCGTATCGTAATCATACTATCTTATTTTCTAAAATGAGGTGAAAGCGGATTCTCTTCCTTATCCGGAACCGCAAATTTCCGACTTAAAAATGTTGCTAATCCTTTATCGGCAACAGGAACATCACGTAACGCAATCCTTCCTTTCGGATTTAGTAAAATATTGTCCGGAAGAGTGTTAATTTCCAATTCATCAAGCCAATCAAATTGAAAATTAAAATGGACAAATTTCCAATCGAAGAGCTTATAGTCTTGTTTGAAATCTACAAAATCATTAAAATTAAAATCCAATGAAACGCTCACGAACACAAGACTGTCTTTGTATTTTTTTTCTAACTCTTTGATAATTAACATTTCACGAATGCAATCCTCACATTGTGAAGAGAAAAACTGTAGATATACCCACTTCCCTTTTAATTTTTCTAATTTAAAATCAACGCCGTTCGCCTCTTTAAGAGAACATTTTGGAAATTCTGAATTAGAATGTAGTCTTTGTGTGCTTGCTATGATGTTTTTAATAATCGGTTTATGTTCCGGGAAATGTGTGTTTTTAAGTATAAATTCGAGTAAATAGAGTATATTATACCCGTTAAATTGTGCGTCTTCATAAAACTCTCTAAGGTTTTTAATGATAACCAACTCTCTAATTCTTTCATTGCGGAGAACGGGATCTTTCCCTAATTCATTGAAAATGGCAAGATAGTCCGGTGTTCGGTTGATGAATTGTGTTAAAACTTCTTTTGAAATACGTGGCGAGTTATAAAGATAATTATCGTAGAACGAATTGAAAAATGTCATATAAGCAGGATTATCATATAAAACATATTCATTATCTAAATAATTTTTATAAATGGTATCGACTGATTTTTGGTAAATAATTAAATCGAGAATGCCAAATGAGTAATATAAATAACTTGCATAAAAATCTAAAGGCTCATAGTGAATTTGAAATTTTTCGTTTAAAACATTTAGAATAGAGTCTCGTAATTTTAGGTTTTTATGATAAATGATATCAGGGTAAAACTGTTCATTTAATTTATCAAAAAAGATTTCAAATTTCCTGATGCGATAATTGAGTTCGGTTGTGTCTATTTCAACGGGGACGATTTGAAGAAAACCGCCGTAGGAGAGTGGAGATAACAATTGGAAAAGCTCTAAATCCATGTCAATGAAAAAGTTATAATGCTTTCCCGGAATAACCAAAAATTCAGCTTTTGAAGTTTGAATAGCAAGTTGTACTAATTTAATCTGATTTGTTTTATAGGTAAGGCGAAAAGAGCCATCTTTTGCGATTTTAGTTGACGCCACCGTCTTCGGTTGATAAGTCAGAAGGTCATCAAAAACAATTAATCGTATCTCTTTTCCAATTGCAAATTGTGCTTCGCCGGTAATAACCACCTCACGAGACTTTTGGGCTGTAATCGTCTGCAAGAAAAAAAAGAGTATCGCAAGAGTTAAAATAGAAAACCTATTTCTTGCAATTATCTGGCATAAATTGTTCATAATCACCCTTATTTTTATAGATATCGCGAACTATTGATGAGGATATATTACTAAATTCAGGCGAAGAGAAGAGGAAAATAGTCTCGATACCGGATAGTTGCTTATTTATTTGTGCTAAATCTTGTTCATATTGGAAATCGATACAATTTCTTACCCCGCGAATGATATAGTTGATATTTAATTTTTTACATATATCCACGGTTAAGCCGTCATAACACAATATCTTCACCCTCTTTTCATTTTCGAAACAGTCAATTAACCATTTTTTCCGTTTCTCTAAAGAGAAAAAGGAATTTTTGTTGGAATTATTTGCAATAGCAACAAAAACTTCATCAAAAAGTAATAAGGAACGTTTTACAATCTCTTCATGCCCTTTAGTAATGGGGTCAAAAGAGCCGGGAAAAAGTGCAGTTTTCATTTTATTCTCTTATTATCAAAAAGTTATAGTCATCTATAAATCTTATAATACGTGAGGGTTTATAGTCGGTCGAGTCTGCATATTTTTCAGGAACAATATAATCCATTTGTTTAATAATCTCCTTAGAAATTTCATTGAATGTGTTAGGAGGCGTAGTTCCGGAAATATTTGCTGAGGTTGAAATTAATGGAGCGTCCAAAACTTGAATTAATCTTTTACAAAAAGCATTTTTAGTAATTCGGATAGCGATAGTACCGTCAGCAGGAATAATCATTTTAGGCAAATTTTGCGCCGTAGGATAGATAAATGTCGTTGGGCGGTCGGTTTGTGTGATTAAATCCCAAGCAATAAGCGGAATTTTTTTAACATACAATGGAATTTTCTCCGCTTTATCCAACAAAACAAGCATGCTTTTACTCTCATTTCGTTGTTTAATATTGTAAATACGTTCAATGGTTTTGGCGTTTAACGCATTACAGCCAATGCCCCAAATCGTATCCGTAGGATAAAGAATTACTTCTCCCTTCTTTAATCTATCAACACAACGCAGTATCTCTTTTTCCATAAATCTTTAGGTTTGAAATATTTAATTCCTTTTGCAAAAATACAAAATAATGTTATGTAGATAAAAATGTTTAAGAATTTTAAAAAATAATTTTTTTATTAGGGCGTGCCCCCTCGCTACGCTCGGGGTCGGTCTTCGGCTACAAGTCCGCGGGCACAAGCCGTGGGGTCGCAAAGCGGCAAAAAGAGCTTCTAAAGTCGCTTTTTTGCCGCCGCGTCCCCAGCGGCTTCCGCCCTTGCGGGCTTTCCGCCTGCGCCCTCACGCAGCCAA
>DUOL01000086.1 GCA_012838875.1 Bacteroidales bacterium
TCCTAACCGACCGTTTTAAACATCATCCTTTCAAGAAAAGAAAAATTTGTAGGACACAGCGTCCTCCTGAGAAACCCCCAAGTTGTTGTACAGCAAGAAAAACGTAATTTTAGGTGTGAAACTTGGGCTAAATTTTAGTGTTAAGCTATTTTAGCACGAAACAATCTTAATACAGATGTTAATATGGTTGGGAAATTGGCAATGATGGGGGATCGAACTCCTTACGGTGGACAACACTTCAAAGATACAAGTTTTCTTTCCTTCAAAGCACTAATCCCTTATTTGTGTGTAAGTTATTTTCAGTAGCTGTTCTTCTGTTCATCTTTATCTTTTGAAACGCTCTTGTATATAGGTAATTTGTTTCTTGCCTTCAAGTTTATTTGTAGCTGGATTTGCCCTAACAAAAAATTCTCTATCTTCATAAAAACATGGTTCGCTTGATGGTTTACACTCAACCCTTAATACTTGGTGATTGTTTACTTTAAATAATTCATATTCAATAAAAGAAAGAAAATGTAGACCTATTTTTTCTTTTATTTTATTTGTAAAATACAATTTATATTTATCAGCAAATTTATTTTTATCATTAGAAGGAAAAACGTCTTCTTCAATTTCAATCCCTTTTATTTCTCCATTGTCAGCAATACCAATAAGAAGAGTTCCGCCGTCGTATGAGTTAAGGAAAGCAACAATGGTTTTTAGGGAAGATTTTTCAATATCTTTATCGTGTACTTTTGCTCCTGTCTTAATGTTTTTTGAAAAGGTTTCTTTAAATTCTATGTGTTGGTTTTCACCTTTTCTTATCAATTTTAAAATTTTTTCTTCAGATGAGAGTTGCTTTAATGGACCTTGAATGTTTTCAAACTTGTCAAGAAGCTCACTTGCGTTCTTTGGATTTAAGCTGATTTCCGTTTTAAGTTCGTTGATTGTAGCTTGAAGTTCAGATAATTTTTGATTTGCGAGAATTATTATTTTCTGTTCTATTAAATCCGGAATTGGGACAAGACAATTTTCAATGTCTGATTTATCAATCCTCTGATTAAAGCTGTCGCTTATCAAGAATTTCAATATTTGTTTTCCTAATTCTGAATGAAAGAACAATACAAGGTATTCAGAATTTACTATATTTGAGTTAAGAACAATTTGAAAAAGATGTTGGTGTTTAATTGTTGTTGTGCTGATATCTGAGACAATAGGTGAAGTTCCAAATTTAGGAATATAAATGCTGTTTGGTTTATCTCGGGAGGTTTTATGAGCTAGATTAATTTCAAGAGCAAGGTCTTTTAATTTAAACTTATTGAATTCTTTGTATTGGCTTTTAAGATTATCTATTTCATTTTTAATTCTGAAATAAGAAAACGATTTGAATTTATCTCTTGCAACCAAGATACCTGTCGCCAAATTATTTGTTGATGTTCTTGAATTGAATGACTCCAGTAAGAGGGCAAAGTCGCTTGTAATCTCACCAATAAAAAGTTCGTTTTGATTTTGTCTTTCAAAGTGGATGATGATTGGTCGGAAGTTAATTTCAGGGTATAGCGATCTTTTCGGAAATTCAAATGCTGAATTGAGAAAGTATTTTTCAAATGCTAAGTCGCTAAGAAACCTTTTTCCTTCTTCTGAAAATAAAATACTTGATTCAATCAAAAAAAATGCTTGCCCATTGTCCTTTAGGGTTCGCAATAAAGTCAAAACATAACTCCATCTTTTTGTCACTTTGAGTTTTGAAAAAGTGTCTATTGTTACGTTTTGTAATTGGATTGGAAGGTCCCCAATGATTAAGTCAAATTGTTTAGTCTTAATTTTTTCAAAATCGTTTTCAACTTTTAGTTCTGTAATTTCTTTTAATGAAATATCAAGTAATAGTGGTGTTGTAAAATTCAAAAAAAGAATACTCCTCCCTTGCCCACTTGTTATAAACTGTTTTAAAAATTCTGTAACTATTTGTTTACTATTTTTCATCAGAATTATCCGTTATATTTATGTTAAGTTCAATTCAATGTTTGTAATGTCGCTCATAGAATAATAACTAATACGTAATTAACGAAACAAAGATATAAAAAAATACATTACTGAACGACTAAATTTTTTGTTGTATTTTTGCTCATAGTTGTAATGGTGTTTTAAGCGATACAAAATTACAACAAAGGGGCGAGACTTCGGTCAACCCCCTTTATTTATTTTTTGAAAAAAATTGTCGGCCAGTAATGATATAAAAATATAACAATCCAAACATTGAGTGATTTTATATTTATTAATCAAACGGCTCTTTTGGTAATGCTTTTAAATTTTTAACATATCGCTCGTTGTTATAAGGTTTCCCATATTTCAAAGCGTCAAATATTTCAACTACCAAACATTGGGCAATCATTTGTCTGGTTTGCAAATCATCAAAACCGCGTTTTATTAATCTGTCGTAGGTGGCTTTAGTCTCAGGTGGATTGTTGTCTCGGAGTTGATTTTCTATAATCTCGAAAATCTGTTCTCTCATTATTTCTTTTGTTTCCATGGCTGCAGGGATTTATTACGATGTGGCACAATTTTTAATTTATGAAACAAAAATACATAAAATAATACGAATTACAACTTATGAAATTATAAATTTGTCTGTGGGAACGATTGTGCTTACTATTTTATTTCTATGTCAAGTTGTCTGCCTTTTTTTAATGCTTTCTGGTCCATTACGGCACCAACCCCAATTCCAATGACGAGACCTATCGGTAACCCTATCGCTAAATATGCCATATTATCTAAACTTGCTCCAAATATAACACCTATCGGTATGCCGAATACAGCAATTCCTAAAATCATCCACAAGTTTCGATAGTAATTTTTCGGTACGAGTTTAAGATTTTTTTCCAACAGTTTAATTATTCTTTGCAATCTCCGCTCAATCTCTTTCTGCAACTCGTTTCCAATAACTGTAATTGAATTGATTTCATCAATGTCGTTATTGATGGAAGTAACTATTTCATCAGGGAGCTCTCTATTTTCTAATTCAGCTAACAACTGCCTGAATTGAGAAAAAATTTCATTCAATTTTAAATTTTCATCGTCAGGA
>DUOL01000087.1 GCA_012838875.1 Bacteroidales bacterium
CCATAAGCCCCTACTTCATAACAAAAATTATATCCCCTGAAAATGGTATCTTGATAAAAAATATTAACCTCCGTCAACAATTGATCATTTACCTCCAAAAAACCCAACCGACCATTGGTTGTAACATCGCTAAAACCTAAAAAATCTCTATTATATCTTATAAACTCTATTCGATATGCCCCTTCCGTAGTATCATGTCCGGTATAAGTGATTTCGCGAATATAAAAATATTTATTGTTAGCGTGTAAATTTGAAACGTCATAACGATAATATACAAAATTATCAAATCCGTCTCGCATCTCGGTTAATCCCCATTTGGCAATATTGCCATTCTTATCGCACAGAACTGCCGATATGTCCAAAGAATCTATCCCGAGTTTTTTACCATAGTAATAACGCATCCCCGTTTTATCTATCACTTCCCACCAATAGTTTTTAGGAGAGGTGCCATGACGAATAATCTTTTGAAAAGCCCCTTCCGTACGAGGATAGTAGCGTACAGCTCCGCTTGTGTCGCGAGCCACCCACGCCGCTCGGTGAGGGAGCGGATTATACCGTCCGGTCAACGGATCTTTTGTCGCCAATTGCTCTCCATTCATCAGATAAATCTCACTCTCCTTGTCGCTCCTGTATTGTGGAACACCCCAGCGAGTATCAATGGTAATGGACGGGATGGAGATATCCCACCCTAATCCCATCCAACCATTGCCTCCATCGCTACTATAGGAAAGTGTTAAAGCCGGATTCATACCCTGACGTCCGGAAGGAATATCAAGCTGATAAGATAGATTGGCTGTCCCTTTATTATTGGGTGACGGTGGGGAAATTAAATTTAATGATGCCAACGGATTAGCCACTTTTATATCATTCATCGTTGTCGGTGTATAGGCTTGTGTTTCAGGCATCTCGGGAGTCTTTAAAATCGCATTTATAAAATCTGTAAAATGATTTACGCGCGAAATAATCAACTTATTGTCCATATCAATAGAATCCCGTTCTATCTCCTGCCATTGCCTGTGTTGTTCATTATAATAATATGTATGAATATCTTCCACACTGAACCCAACCGGCAAAAGAGTGGTATCATACGGCAAAATAATCCGTATATCACCATTAAATAAGAGACCGTGAGGTAACATCCTGTAGGCAGCATAATCTCCCGTTACATTAACCATGCCCATCTCCAACGGGGGCAACTCCTCCGACATTAATCCGCTGATAGTCAATTCTATATCCTCTTTCAACATACCGGGCTCTCCGATAAGCCTTGCCGAACCAAGACAATAGTCAAAAGCCGAACTCTGATAGGCGGGGGGAGTTGTCGCCGAAGAACGCTCGGAAGAAAAGTCCAACAGTTGCTTGGAAGAAAGCATGAATGAATCTCCCGGAACAAGTCGGGTTGTTTCCGTATTCCCCCAATAATCTTCCCCGCTACTGTAGAAACTACCCGAAAACCCTTCATAGTCGGAAGATGTCTTTATATCAAAAGTTAAAAAACCGATTAAGAATACTAAAAATGCGATAATTAAATTAAAATAATATGTTGTTTTCATCTCTTTCTATTTTTAGGGTTATTGAACAATCATTTTAATTCCTTTATGCTCATAATCACTTATAATATCCAACAGATAGTGACCTTGCATATTTAAGGAGGAAGAAAAAATGTAGTGAGATTGTCCTTCCCCATACCATTTCTTTACTTCTTTACCCTCACTATTATAAAAGGTGATTTTAACATCGGTTACTCCGGTGTATTGTAGTTGAAGTGTGAAATTTCCCGAAGTGGGATTCGGATAGAGAAAATAGAAGTTCCCTTGAGAGTCGGAATATGCCGATTCGATGATAGCTCTGTTTTTCATCGACATCTCAGAATATTTATACTCATAGGGCGAAGAGTTTACCGCTTCACTTATGAAGTGTAAGTCCGGATTTGAAACATGCCCCAACGTTTGAGGGGGAATTGAAGTAAGACGAGCAAAACAAAAAACATCGCTGCCACTTCCGTCCTCATCAAACAACAGATGGGAGTAATAGAGAATTTTATTTAATGTATCTATGAAAGTCGGCAAATAATCTTTCAACCCGGAAAGTTCATACTCGCCAACTCCGCTTTCATCTATCAAAAGTGAGTAGGCGGAAAGTTCTCCTTCAAATTCGGAAGCATCTACTTGCAAAAAAGTAGGCAATCTATGCATCGTATCTCCCGTCACTTGAATCTTAAAATTTCCATAAGTCTGCAATTCCAGTCCATTATTCAAATACAGGTAACGAGAAGTAGCCAAGCCTATGGAATCACTGCCCAAAAGCATGAAATGTTCATTTTTAAAAGTATTGACATTCAAATCATTGCGTTCTGCCGGTTCGCCAACTCCAAAGATAAGACGATGATTCATTCCGTAACTTTGTTTTTGGTAAAGACCGAAGTTGTCATCTCGCCCGATGCCGCAAATGGAAAAGGCATGTGTTCCGTTAAGTGTAGCGTTCCATGTTATCTCTTTTTCGGAACTGATATAATTAACCCCTTCCAACGTAGCTCCATACTTCACTCCCAGATAAGATATCCACTGTTGCCACAAGGTATCGCTGATTCGTTGGTTAAAAAAGATAAATTCGGCAATCTTTCCGCCAAAGGTTAGACTGTCACAATAACCTATTCGCAACAATGCCAAGCTACTGTCGGGGACTTCTTCACTAAAAGACAAAGACAGACTATTTACTACCACCTCCGGTCGGTTTAAGTTGGAGTAGTGCATGCTTCCGTATTCTGTTAACAGTTTTCGTGTAGTTAAACCTATGGTCGCCCCATTTGATGCTTCAATAGACCAAAGTCCTTGTTCTGCCGCTGTATCGCCAATCTGGTAGACTACGAAAACCGTAACTTCACCATGTTCTAAAATCAGCCACAGTGAATCCCAAACGTGTAGAGAATCACTGCGAAATCCGGGATTAAAATTAAGCTGATCTTCCCTAAGCGAACTGTCGGATTTTATCCAATAATCAGGCACAGGGGAAGGAACTTGTTGTGCGTTTCCAGAGAAGGAAAACAACCAACAACATACTACCATAATGTAAAACTTTTTCATAAAAATTAAATTTTAAATTCACTAATTTTATGTTTATGTGTTTTAAATTAAGTAAAAAAAGTAAAGTTGAGGTTGGGAGTGTCCTTTTATAAAAAGGATTCGAAATATATTTTATATCAGCAAATGTAAATTATTTTCAATTAAAAAAAACAGCTGTCGTATTATTTTTTATTTTTTTAACATATCCACACATTTATTAACTTTGTCTTTTAAAAATCCTTTCTATCTATTCATTTAAAAATGATATATTTTCTTATCCATTCTTCTTATTCTGTTATAAAATTTAATTTTAATTTACGATTCGAAATGAATTTTTAGAAAGTAAGAAATGAAAAATAA
>DUOL01000088.1 GCA_012838875.1 Bacteroidales bacterium
CTCCGACTCCAACAAACATTTCAACGAAATCCGAGCCTGAAAGGGAGAAAAAGGGAACGCCCGCTTCACCGGCTACGGCACGAGCCAACAACGTTTTCCCGGTTCCTGGAGGTCCCACTAACAAAGCGCCTTTAGGGATTTTACCACCCAAATGTGTATATTTTTTGGGATTTTTCAAGAAATCTACTATTTCTTCAACCTCATATTTAGCCCCCTCTAATCCTGCTACATCTTTAAAAGAAAAATTGGTTTGTTTCTTACTGTCAAAGAGTTGAGCTTTGGATTTGCCAATGTTGAAAATACCACCGCCCCCTCCAGCACCTCCACGCATAGAACGCATAGAGTAAAAGAAAATAAAAAATATAAAAATCAAAGGCAGTATCCACCAAATAAGCTCCCTGCCCCAAGCTTCGGAAATATCTTGTTTTAACGGGAACTCATATTCTCGTTCTATCTCAACTTTAGAACGTAAACTATCTTTCTCCATCGCCAGCTCAACGGCTCTCTCTTTAATTCTATTCAAATCATCATTGAAAACTTTGAAATCGCTCGTATTAAGAAAAAATTGCGGTCCCTCAACATTTTTATTTCTAAATTTTTCATATTTTGCCTTTTTATCTATCACTTCCGGCTTAAGGTAAATCTGAACTCGATTATTCTTTTTTACGTACTGCACCTCTTTTATTTCTTTCTGCATTACCATTTCATTGAATTGAGTATTATCAATCTCTTCTAAAAGAGTGGAAGAAGAATTAAAGAAATAGACAAATATCAAGAAAAAGGCAATCGCAATATAAATCCAAGAAAGATTAATTCGAGGTTTTGGATTTTTGCTTGCCGCAACTTTCTTCTTATTATTATTTTTTGTGCTTTTTTGAGATTTATTCATTTTAATTTTTCTGATTAAAATTGTTGTATTTCAGCATCGCTCCAAAGTTGTTCTAAGTTATAATAAGCTCGTGCTTCAGGCTGAAAAATATGAACAAGAATATTAAAATAGTCTAATAAAACCCACTCGGAATTTACGATTCCTTCAACATAAGTCGGACGAGTATTAGCTTGCTTATAAGACATTTCTTTTACAAAATCGGTTAACGTTTCAACGTGAGGTTTAGAATTGGCAGTGCAAATTATGAAATAATCAAAAAAAACGTGTTTAATTGATTGTAAATTAATACATACTATATCTTCCCCTTTTTTCTCAATAAGAGATTGAATAATAATATCTTGCAAATTATTTTGTTCGATAATCTTTATTGAATCGTTAACTTTCTTTATCCCCATTTTACATTTTTAAAATTAAATTGCAAATTTACATCATTTTTTTTTATTATGGAACAATCTCAAACCGTATAACAGAAAGTTAAGGCTCGAAATATCAATTTTTTATATTTTTGACAATTGTTGCATGTATAGTTTATAGTAATAAAAATAGTATTTTTGCATGTTTAGAATCAATAATTGAGATACCATTGATGATTAATAATAATTTCTTTTTAATAGCGGGTCCTTGCGTCGTAGAGAATAGAGAGGTAACGGAATTGGTGGCAAAAACCGTTTCGCAAATTTGCAACGAGTTATCTATTCCCTTTTACTTTAAAGCGTCTTACAAAAAAGCTAATCGCTCATCTTTAGATTCATTTACCGGGATAGGCAATGAGAAAGCATTGCAGATTCTGGCATCTATCAAGGAAAAAGAGAACGTCCCTATCGTTACTGACGTTCATACGGAGGAGGAAGTTGCGATAGCCGCGACCGTTGCTGACATTTTACAAATTCCCGCCTTTTTGTCGCGACAAACCGATTTAATTGTTGCTGCTGCTAAAACGGGTAAAACCGTAAATATCAAAAAAGGACAATTCCTTTCGCCCGAAGCTATGCAATATGCCGTGCAAAAAGTACGTAATACGGGAAACGATAACGTCATGATAACCGAACGGGGAACCACTTTCGGTTATCAAGATTTGATTGTAGATTTTAGAGGTATTAAAGCGTTACAAGCGAACAATTGTCCTGTGGTGTTAGATTGTACCCACTCCTTACAACTTCCGAATCAACCGCAAGGAGTTACATCCGGACGCCCCGACTTAATTGAAACGATAGCAAAAGCCGGTATCGCCGTGGGCTTCGATGGGCTTTTTATTGAAACACACCCGAACCCGAAAAAAGCACTTTCTGACGGAAGTAACATGCTCCCTCTACACGAACTGAAACCTCTATTAAAAAAGTTAATAAAAATTCGCCAAGCTATTTTGTGAGTTCCTTTTTAAATCAAAAAATGAAACAACAAAAATTCCCAATTTCTAACTTTTTCTCACCTTTTTTTGCTCTTTTTTTAATTATTGCCTCTTCATATAGCGCTGTTGCACAAACCATTACATTTGATCATACATACGGATACGCAGATTATTCTTACGGAAAAAGCATCATTCAGCATGTCGACTCGGGATATTTCGTGTTAGCAAATACAGGTTCTCCCAACGGCAATACACGTCTCTTATTAATCAAATTAGACCCTCACGGCATTCCGGTCTATCATAAAGAATTTCACGATTTTTATTTATATAACGGACAATTCATAACAAAAGCCCATAATGGTGATTTATTAATTACCGGAGAGATAAAAAATGTAGAAGGACCGTACCAACCTTTTGTTATGCGAGTAGATACACTGTTCAACCTAAAGTGGAGTTATACGCTCCCTTATAACAATTGGACTTTCAGTAAAATGCTCGTAGAATTGCCCCAAGGAGATATTGTTGCCGTTGGCGAAACATACGACACCGACTCTACGGGTACCGATGGAAATTGGTTGAAAATTTCAGCGGAGGGTGTGCTAAAAGAGGCAAAAAGTACGCAAAGAGTTGGAAATGACGGCTATACCTCTGTTTCCCTTTGGAATGATTCCATTTTATTACTATCCGGATATCAAAAAAATGTAAATACAATGGATTCCGTGCCGTTTTACTCTCTTGTTTCCGCTAGTGGCGAGGTGTTGAGTCACGTTCATTATGGAGGAATTAGAAATAAATCGGTTTGTAATCAAGCGGTTAGAGATTCGTTGAACAATATTGTCAATATCGGCTATACACGCATGTATGATGACTCGGCTTATAAAGACTTCTTTATGCTTGTTTTTAATACCAACATGGAGTTCGTAGCTAATGTTTACGTAGATTATAATTTATGGCGATTGACAGATAATGAGTACACCTCCGTAGCTGTCGCAAAAAATGGAGATATTGTTGTCGGAGCTAACGCTCAAGGAAATAACTACAATAAACCAACGGTTTTATTACATCGTTACAAGAAAAATGACTACTCTTTTGACGTGGGTACGGTACGTGCAGGAAGTTTGTACAAAAAGGCGGATTATCTCTCACAAGTAATTGCAACCAATGATGGGGGCGCTATTCTAATAGGTTCATCTACATCTCTTGGAACCCATCTCTCCGATATACTTATCTGTAAAGTTGATAGTGTTCTATCCCCCATGACGCCCGTTACGCATTATCTTAAAATTGAAAATAGCAAACCTCAACCGAATTTTAATTTCACGCTCTATCCTAATCCCACGACAGACAAAGTAACAATCTCATTTACCGATACCGATAATGATATTACTACTGTTAAACTTTATAATTTGCAATTGAAAGAACTTATGCGTCTGGAACACAATTTTTTTGTTCAACCACAATTAGAGCTCCGATTGACGGATTATGCTTCCGGCATCTATTTATTAAAAATTGAAAATAAAAATCATCAATTTGGCAGTAAAATTTGTAAAACGAGATAATATATTTTGCTTTTTATAGCTTTTATAAAAATTTAGAATCTAAAATACAACTGAGCTTTAATATCACTTTTACTATTTTTATCAATCATTTCCAAGCCGCTACCAATCTGATTTCTATCCGTAAAAAAAGTTTGAGAATATCGTAGTTGAATTTCAAGAAAACGATATTTGTACTGTAACATCGTATAAAATCTGCAACCTCGACCAAAATAGGGAGTACAATTGAACGTATAAAGCAAGTCGCTCTCATAACAATAAATACGCTCTTCATAGCTATCTGTCTCAAACATGGCGAAACGGAGCTTAACTTTTAATCCCGTGTTTAAAATGGCAGCTTCAAAATCTTGAAAAATAACCGCTCCATATTTTAAACTCTTCTCTTTATTATAGTTTGTAACATGAAAATCTATTTCCGTTTTAAGTTTTATAAAATCAAATATCGCTGAGGTGAGAGAAAATCGTACTTTATGTTTCATCATGGTTGAAACTCCGTGATGATAGTCGAATAATTGATTTTTTTCTTTTTTTGCGAACCCATATCGACAAACCATTCTTGTATTTCTGCTGAGCGAAGTAGTAAATCTGATAGACGCATCATTCCCAAAAGAAGGAAAATCGGTTAAAAATTTGAGCCAAGGGAAACGGTAAATATCATAATGCAATAACAACTCGCTCCTTTTTCCTATTAAAAATTCAGCTGTCAGAAATAGTCCTGCTTCGTTTTGATTAGGCTTGTTAACGCCAAAAGAGATACCTTCTAATGCTACATATTGTCTATCGTAATAGCGGAAAACGGCTCCGAATTTACAGCGTGGGTCGAGTTCAACGATAACTCCTTCTATCCACGCAAGATGAAAGCCGCGACTTAGCGCAATCTCGCCAAAAAGAATGCTCTTTTTCCAAATAATTTGGTGGTCAATGCCTACGGTAAAATGATTATTTCCTGAAAAAGAATATTTTTTCGCGGGCGTAGTCTGTAAAAGTATCGGATAATTGAAATGAGTATAGATTGCCGACATGCCGAAGCGACTGTTCGTTCTGTTCCATTGGAAATTAAAACCTAAATTCCTACTAAAAAGTGTCTCTCTTTTCTGAATCTCCTTTTCGGTTCGATGATATCCATTCACCGTTAAGCTACCGGAATAAAATTTTCGGTTATTCGTTTCAACAATCTTCCCGTCATAAAATCGATGACCATAAAAAATTGTACCTTTAACTTTTGTATTTCCTATTTCAGTAGCAAAACCACGAAAAAATCGTGATTCATTTAAGAGGGTAACCGGACGAACTCCTACTGAAAATCGCCTTATGCCGCCGACACTTCCCCCTTTCCCGCCTGCAAAACTATTCCCTAATACTAACCCTTGCCCAAAGTTGAGCCTATAATCACCGAAAGTAATATTTTTACAAATCCATATTTTTTTAATGGAGAAGTGAAAACTGTAAAAATCAAATCCTCTTTTTTGACTTTTTCTAAAGAACTCTTCACCACTATCTTTCTCCGCTGAAATCCCCAGAGAAAAATTAGGATTTGAAACTTGATAACGAAAAAGCAGATGAGTAGGGTCGCCCAAATAACCGTTTTTTCTATTTCTCTCATACCCGGAACGTTTTTCAACTATTTGCCCGTAGCGAAGTAGTAAGCGATGTTGTGTAAATTTAAACCAATCTACAAACTTCAATCGTCTATTTTTAGCATTTTCTACTGTGATAAACGGTAAAATTCTTGCTACATCCTCACTGCCCCAACCTTCTATAGCATATAATTCATTTACGGAGACCAACTCCCCATATTTTTCAAGATAGAGAAGTAATTGATAATATTGATATTCCGTTAACTTTAATAATGTAAAAGCCATTTCGGGTGAAACATCATTAATATTTATTTTTTGTTCGATAGAAGATATTAAATCAATAACCTCCTCCAAATCTTCGACCTCTTCGTCCATATTCTCTATGTGATTTTCCATCATATCATGGATATTGTCTTCAATTAATTCAATTTTTATTTTTGTGGAATCAATTTGAGAAAAAAGTAAAAACGGCGAGAGTAAAATAAGTAATAGAGTCTGTTTCATAAGATGAAGGGAATGATAAGAGATAAGGAAGGAGAAAATCCGGTTTTAAAATTATAGGAATTTGCAATTTCAAGGTTTATTTTTGTAAAAGAGAGTCTGAAAATTGCAGAAATTTCGGAAGAAGGTAAATAGAGAACAACCGCAAATGCCGCTTGTTTTAAAAATTGATAACCAACTCCCAATTCACCTCTTAAACAACTATTCATCTCTTTCTCAATACTGCCGTAAAATAATAAGTTTTTATTCATTAAATAAGCAATGTTGGCGCGTAGCAACATCGGCAAAATAGGAGACTGTTTAGATAAACCTCGGCGTATTTTCACGGGATTAAGAATTAAAACAGTGATATAAGTTTTTTGATTTATTTTTAAACTAAACGAAATATCAAAAGAAAAAGAGTGTTCGTTTTCATACTGAAAAGCATGCTCAAAAATATGATAAAACTGCACTGCGGTAGAAAATCTATTGCCGAACAATTTTGCATAACCAAGCCGGGTGGTTAATTCTCCAAACTTTGAATAACCGAAATGAGAGGTGGAAATTTTAAAAACATTCCCTTTAAAAATAAAAGTGGAGGTAATCTCTTTAGTCATCATCTCCTTGAGCAAAAATCTGTTTTCGGCTGATAAAGAGACAAAGGAATGATTGACAAAGGCTAACGAAGATAAAGCAGAAAAACCTTCTTTTATATGTAGATAATTCATGAAAGGAATAATCGGTTTTTCGGAATTTCTTAAATTTTCATTTTGCGAAAACGCAGATTTACAACAAAATAGCAGTAAAAATAGTAATGGCAGGTAGATGGTACGTTTCATATTTATCTCTATTATAAAGAGTACAAATATAAAACAATTTTCAGTAAATTAACATATTGTTTAAGATAATTTAATAATTATTTTAATTTTATAATAAGATATCTTGCCGTATATCTTTCAGTATGATAAAAATATTTTTATTTTTAATTAGGGCGTGCC
>DUOL01000009.1 GCA_012838875.1 Bacteroidales bacterium
AGCGAGCTTGTAAGCTCTTTTTGCCGCCTTGCGTCCCCACGGCTTGTGCCCGCGGACTTGGAACCGGGCGCCGACCCCGAGCGTAGCGAGGGGGCACGCCCAAAAGAAAATTATAATTATTCTTATCCTAAGTCAAAAAAATAATAATAGTGAGGCTCATTTTATTTGAAAATGCTTATTTACTGTGAGAAAATTAATGGCAAAACAGAAACAAATTGACAAAATTTCTCTATTTTTGCCTTTTAAAAATAAGAATAGGTGGAAGTAAAAAATTACGCTTTAAGTATAGCTAAAGAACTGAATTTAAAGGAAATTCAAGTTAAAAACACGTTGGATTTATTGAATAGCGGAGCAACGATTCCGTTTATCTCTCGCTATAGAAAAGAGGCAACCGAGAGTTTAAATGAGGTTGAGATATCATCAATTAAAGTATTGTATAATAGATGGTTAGAGTTGGATAAGCGGCGAGCGGCAATCATTGATTTAATCACGGAACAGGGGAAAATGACAACCGAATTGCAAGCACAACTCGAAAATGCTTCCACCTTAGCGGAATTAGAAGATATTTATCTCCCCTATCGTCCGAAAAGAAAAACTCGGGCTTCGGTTGCCATTGAGAAAGGATTAGAGCCTCTGGCTACACTTATTTTTCAGCAGAAAAACGTTAATATTGAGGAGATTGCGAAAAAATATCTTAATTCGGAAAAGGAACTTAATACGATAGAAGATGTTTTGGCTGGAGCAAGAGATATTATTGCCGAACAAATTACTGAAAATGTTAGAATTAGAGGTCGAATAAGGAGACTTTTCAAAAATGAGGCGACCATAACGTCAAAAGTTATAAAGGAGAAAGAAAAAGAGGGGGAAAAGTATAGTATTTATTTCGATTCGTCGGAACGGCTCTTAAAAGCTCCGTCACATCGGTTATTAGCTCTATTTCGGGGGGAAGATGAAGGTTTTTTGCGTCTCACAATTGAGCCTGACGAAGAAAAAGCGCTTGAAATAATAAAAAAAGAGACGGTGAGGAGTAATAATTCTTGTGGTGAACAGGTGCGTTTAGCGGCTCAAGATGCGTACAAACGGTTGCTAAAGAGGCAAATGGAGACGGAAATACGACAATTTTTCAAAGAGAGAGCCGACAAAGAAGCGATAAAAGTTTTTGCTACGAACTTACGACAACTATTGATGGCACCGCCGTTAGGTCAAAAACGCGTTTTGGCTATTGACCCGGGATTTAGAACCGGTTGTAAAGTGGTAATATTAAACGAACAGGGGAAACTTTTGTACAATGAGACGCTCTACATTCATCCGCCGCATGCGGAATATAAAGTCTCATCAGATAAATTGAAGAGATTGGTTTTACAATACAAAATTGATGCGATAGCTATTGGGAATGGCACAGCGGGGCGAGAAACGGAAGATTTTATTAAACGGATTCCGTTTGAAAGGGACGTTATGGCTATTGTTGTGAATGAAAGCGGTGCGTCCGTTTATTCTGCGTCCGAAGTTGCTCGTGAAGAGTTTCCCGACTATGATGTAACTGTTCGCGGAGCTGTCTCTATTGGTCGGAGATTGATGGATCCTTTGGCGGAATTAGTTAAAATCGACCCGAAATCTATCGGTGTTGGGCAGTATCAACATGATGTTAATCAAACACTTTTACAAGAAAGTCTAAACGAAACGGTTGAAAGTTGCGTCAATGCTGTCGGTGTTGAAGTGAATACGGCAAGTAAAGAGTTGTTATCTTACGTTTCAGGAATTGGAAAAACTTTAGCCGGGAAGATTGTAGCATATAGAGATGAGCACGGGGCATTTAGAAATCGCGAAACTCTTCGTCAAATTCCACAGTTCGGCGAAAAGACGTTTGAACAAGCAGCAGGTTTTTTACGAATACATGGAGCGGAGAATCCTTTGGATGCCAGCGCCGTGCATCCGGAAAGCTATTATATTGTGGATAAAATATTAGCAAAAACAAATTGTTCCCTGCAAGAACTGATAAATAATAAATTGTTACAGGAGAAAATAGACCTGAATGAATTTGTTTCCGAAAAGATTGGGCTTCCTACTTTAAAGGATATAATGGAAGAGTTAAAAAAGCCGGGAAGAGACCCAAGGGAAAAATTCGACCTATTTGAATTTGACAAAAATATTACCTCTATAAACGATTTAACTATAGGTATGACGCTAAATGGTGTTGTAACCAATATTACTAACTTCGGATGTTTCGTTGACATCGGCGTTCATCAAGACGGTTTAGTACATATTAGTCAGATGGCAAATTACTACGTTGCTAACCCGAACGATGTCGTTAAATTAAATCAAAAAGTTTTAGTTAAAGTTATTGGGCTTGAAATCGAACGCAAGCGTATCAATCTTTCGATGAAAGAGGCTCAAAAATAATTATTGTTAAAAATGCGCCAGTGGCTCTACCCTATTGTTATTGCACTTTGTTTTATGCCGTTTATTTCGCCGGCGATAGCACTATTAATCGGCTTGATATTTTCCTTTATCGGCATTAAGCACCCCACTCTACATAAATACACATCCAAAACGCTGCAAGTTTCTATTGTTCTAATGGGATTTGGCATGAGTCTAAGCGATGTAATTGCATCGTCTAAAACAGGCTTTATAGAAACTATTATTTCCGTAACAGTTGTCATGTTTTTGGGTATTGTCCTTGGGAAGCTCTTGAAAGTGGAGAAAAACACCTCCTTGCTCATTGCTTCCGGCACCGCCATTTGCGGAGGGAGTGCCATTGCTGCGGTTGCCCCTATTATCAACAGTAAAAGTTATCAAACATCATTTGCACTGATTGTAGTTTTTGTTCTTAATGCGGTGGCACTTTTCATTTTCCCGGTTATTGGTCGTCAATTGGGATTAAGTCAAGAGGCATTCGGCAATTGGGCGGCTATAGCCATTCACGACACCAGCTCAGTGGTGGGTGCGGGCGCTATTTACGGTGAAAAAGCCTTGCAAGTTGCCACAACGGTAAAGTTGATTCGTGCCTTGTGGATTATACCGTTAGCGTTGATTATTGCTTTTGTAAACAAATCGGAGGATAAAAAGTCAATTAAATTCCCTTGGTTTATCCTATTTTTTGTTTTAGCTATTATTTTTGCCAACTTATTTCCCTCTTTACAAAGCAGTTACGACCATTTCAGTTGGCTTGGTAGGCGTGGCATGGTGGTAGCGTTATTCCTCATCGGCTCCAACATAACCGTTAGCGAAATCAAAAAGTCGGGACCGCGAAGTTTTATTCTCGGCATTACGCTGTGGATAATAATTTCCGTTGGTTCGCTCTTTTTCCTGACGTTGTAATTTTTTTTGTAAAAACAACATAATAATTTCACTAAAACTTATATTTTTTATTAAATTTGCACTTAAATCTATAGCGGCACTATAACAATGAAAATTTTAAAATAGATATGTGCAAAAGAGACAAGGGAACGGATAATAAGAATCTGAAATTAAAAGTCCAACTAATTATTGCAATTTCATCGGTTTTAATTTTTGCAGGAAAATTAGTTGCCTACTTTTTAACTAATTCTGTGGGTGTATTAACGGATGCTCTTGAAAGTACGGTAAACGTTATAACAGGTTTTATAACTTTGTATGCTATCTATATTTCCTTAAAACCAAAAGATGAGAATCATCCGTTTGGACACGGCAAAGTGGAGTTTTTATCGGCATCAATAGAAGGGATTTTAATCATCATTGCCGGCTTAGTAATCATTTTTGAAGCTATCAAACGACTTTTTATTCCTGTGCAAATTCATCAATTAGATATAGGTATTTTCATTGTTGCCATTGCCGGACTTTTGAATTATTTAATCGGTTGGTATAGCATAAGAATTGGTAAAAAAAACAATTCAATTGCCTTAATTTCAGGCGGTAAACACTTGCATTCCGACACCTATTCATCTATTGGTTTAGTGTTAGGTTTAATATTACTTTACTACACAAAATTAGCTTGGCTTGACAGCATAATTGCTATGACTTTCGGAACTATAATTTTGATAACCGGTTTAAATATTCTCAAGAAAACCACATCAAATTTGATGGATAAAGCTGATTTTGAATTGATTGAGCAGTTTGGAAGATTAATTGAGCAGAACAAACCTGATATATGGATTGATGTACACAATTTTAAACTTATTAAATATGGAGATCTTTATCATATAGATTGTGATTTAGTTTTGCCTTGGAATTTATATTTATCGGAGGCTCATGCGGAAGGAGAAAAGTTAAAGGATTTATTAGTTTCGAACTTCCAAGAAAATATTGTTTTAAATCTTCACAAAGATGAATGTTTTAAAAAATATTGTAAGCATTGTAAGATAAATGATTGTAAGGAAAGAACTACTGACTTTGTAGCTCCATTGAGCTTTGACTTAAAAAGATTTACAAGTGAAGAAATTGAAGAAAAGGGATAAAGTTTTTTCCTTCACCGAAAGCAGAACCATTTAAGTTATGGTTGGCTGAAATAGCAAAGCAACGGATAGACCAACTACAAGACCCTGAACTTTCAATAGAACAGGCAAAAAGGTTGTAAGTCCCTTAAATGCAAAAAGCAATTTGTCTATTGAGGAGAATAGAGAAAAGAACGATGAAAAGAAATAAAATATTTGGGATACAATCAAACGCCTTTTTTACTGGGTTAACAAGTTTTTTCACCGATACATCTACTAAAATGGTATATAGCGTTATGCCTCTATTTTTGCTATCAATAGGAGCTTCTAAAACCACTACAAAAAATGAAGCAGGGAAAACGTTTGGATTTCAAAAAGCAATGATTTCAGATATCGTTAGTAAAGATTTGAAAGGTACAGGATTTGGGATTTATCATGCCGTACTTGGAATCACTTTGCTACCAGCGAGTTTAATTGCAGGATTACTATACGATAATGTTAATTCAACCGCACCCTTTTATTTTGGGTCTGCAATGGCATTAGCTGCTGCTATTTTAATGATAATATTTACTATTGTAGATAAAAGAAAACAAAAAGTAAATTTAATTTGCACTTAAATCAATAATTATGAGATTATTACTTTCTATTATTTGCTTATTATTTTTTGTACAATGTACACAACAACAGTCCGTAAATCAAGAACAAAATAAAACGATTCGAGTTGCTGTTTTTGACGGACATGGTGGGGCGCAAACCTGTATTTGGGAAGCAGTAGCAGCCTTACAATTGGATTCGGAGATGAGCGTTCGCACCATTACAACTGCCGATATTGCTAACCATGTTCTCGATTCGCTTGATGCTATTATTATACCCGGTGGCGGCGGAAGTCGTCAGTTTTTAAACCTGAATGCATTAAATCAGCAAAGAATTAAAGATTTTGTGGCAGCCGGAGGTGGAATTGTAGGAATTTGTGCGGGAGCATATCTTCTTTCAAACACACCGGATTATACCTGTATGCAATTAAACGGAGCTCAGGCAATAGATATTGAACACGATAATCGTGGACACGGGATATCAAAATTTACATTGACAGATGAAGGGAAGAAGGTATTTCCCGAACTTTCAAACCGTGATATTTTATATGTTATGTATTACGAAGGTCCCGTTTTTATAAAGAACGAAAACGATACTATTTTGTACGAAACGTTGGCTATTATGGAAAGTGACGTTCACGAGGAAGGAAATGCACCAAAAAATATGACAAATAACAAGCCGTTTTTTCTTACCAATTCCTATGGAAAAGGTAGAGTTTTCAGTTCTATCGCCCACCCCGAAGCAACGCCGGGAATGATGTGGCTGATCCCGCGCATGGTACGTTGGACATTAAATTTACCGCTCAAAGAGTATAAGTCGGAAGTCGTAAATCCTGATATTTTCAACCGCGAAATCCTGATGAGTGTCAGCGACTTAAAACAAGAATCTGCCTATTATCAAACATTATTGTACGGTACGGCAGAAGAGAAAATAGTAGCAATGGATTGGTTGCAATCCAAGCATTCGTGGAGTGCAAAAAGATGGGTACAGGGCTTATTATTTGACGCTACTCCCACGGTTCGTATTCGTGCCGCTAAATATATAGCCGACACGCATTATTTACACTATCTTCCGGATTTGCGAGCCGCTTATAATTCAGAAAAAGAAACGCAAACAAAAGAGCAATTAAAAGAACAATTGGATAAGCTGGAAAATTTAGGAAAATAGCTTTTAAAAGAAGATATTTGTAAGAAAAATAGTACATTTGCAATTATAAAAAGAAGATAATAGAGATAAATAGAACACACTGCGAAATAAAGACGATGAAGATTAGTGACAAAGATATGGAAGAAAAAAATAAAATGCTGATTTATCAGTCCGATGATGGTAATATCAAAGTAGATGTACTATTTACCGATGAAACGGTGTGGCTTACGCAAAAACGAATGGCCGAACTATTTCAAACAACACCACAAAACATAACTTTACATCTGAAAAATATTTTTGAAGAAGATGAATTACAGGAAGATACAACTTGTAAGGATTTCTTACAAGTTCAGCAAGAAGGTAACCGAATGGTTGAGCGAAAACAGAAATTTTACAATCTTGACGCTATTATTTCAGTTGGATACAGAATAAAATCGCATGTTGCCACACAATTTCGCATTTGGGCAACACAACGACTTCGCGACTATATTATCAAGGGTTTTGCTTTGAATGACGAACGTTTCAAATCAGGATCTTCAATGAACTATTTCAAAGAACTTCTTGAGAGAATCCGTGAAATACGATTATCTGAACGTGTTTTTTATCAACAAATTAAAGATATTTATGCTACTAGTATTGACTATAATCCGTCAGACGAGACAACCGTAACTTTTTACAAAGAAGTACAGAATAAACTTCTTTGGGCTGTAAGTGGGAAAACTGCTGCCGAATTGATTTATTTCCGTGCCAATGCTTCGCTTCCGCAAATGGGATTGACTTCAACAGCTATTCCTAATAAAGTTAGAAAAAAAGATATTGAAATAGGGAAAAATTATCTAAACGAAGATGAAATTCGCTTATTAAAGCTCATTGTGGAACAGTTTCTAGCATTTGCTGAAATTCAGGCTATGCAACATATTCCCATGTATATGAAAGATTGGGTAGAACGCTTAAAACAAGTGCTTTCGATGAATCGTCAAAATATCTTAGAACATGCGGGAGCCATCTCTCATGATTTGGCACTACAAAAGGCGAATAATGAGTATCAGAAATATAAAATAACACAAAAGCAAATAGAACGTTTTGAAAGTATCAAGGAATTAGAACAAGATATTAAAAAACTAAAGAAGAAATAGCAAAGGTTTTAGAAAGCAGAATATTGTAAGAAAAATAGTACATTTGCAATTATAAAAAGAAGATAATAGAGCTTTGAAGTGAGAGATAAAACAATACCAATTAAATAATAAAAAATGTTATTAATATTCGATATTGGCAACACAAATGTTAAAGTTGCCCTTTTTGAATCAGACAAGTTGCTGCAGCAGTGGCGCATCACTACCGACAAAAATCGTACCGGCGACGAATATTTTGCAATTATTAATGTGCTATTTAAAGATTACAACTTGGATATTAAACAGATAAGCAACGTTGTAGTAAGTTCGGTAGTACCTCAGCTTATAGGAGCTTTTGTGATTGTAACACAGCGTTTTTTAAACAAAGAACCGCTTATAATTTGTCCTGATATTTACCACAAACTGCCGGTTACCATCCCTCCCACTGCCGTGCATGAAATTGGAACGGATTTACTTTGTGATGCAGTAGAAGCGTGGGAAACTTATCATCAACCTTGTATTGTGGTAGATTTTGGAACAGCCCTCTCATTTGTAGCTGTCGGTAATAAGGGCAATATTTTAGGTGTAGCCATAGCCCCCGGCATTGGTACAGCAATTAAATCGCTGTTTAGTAATACTGCTCAATTGCCGTCAGTACCCTTAGAAATTCCAACTTCGAGTTTAGGTATCAATACCACAATGAGTATTCAAAGCGGTATCATGTTTGGTTATAAAGGATTAGTTGAAAGTGTCATCAATCAGATGAAAGCGGATATGCAAAAGCAGGAAAATATCAATCCTGAAAGTGTTATTACCATTGCAACAGGTGGTCTTAGCAATGTACTAATGCCTATAACAAAGATATTTGACAAGTTTGATAAAACTCTCACTCTCAACGGTTTACATACTATAGCAAAATATGCGTTAAAGTAGAGGGGAAAAAGAGCGACTTTAGAAGCTCCTTCCCTGTAATGCAATATCCCTTAAATAATATTTACTTCGGGCTCAAGTATTACATTATACTTATTTTTGACGGCTTCTTGAATCTGCTGTGCAAAGTTTGCAATCTCAGCTCCCGTGGCATTTCCTTCATTTACAATGACTAACGGCTGTTTGTCGTAAACCTTTACATCGCCTTGTCGCCATGCTTTACAACCACAACTATCAATGAGTTGCGCTGCCGATAATTTTATTTTTTTGTCCTCCGTAGGAATGTAGGACAAGTTTGGATAGTTTAAAGACAATTCTTCCGCCTTTTTGGGAGAGATAATCGGATTTTTGAAGAAACTACCTGCACTACCAATCTTTTGAATATCAGGCAGTTTGCTATTTCTAATATCTAAAACTGCCTTAGCTACTGCGGATAACG